>DASPQU010000363.1:0-13636 GCA_035624805.1 Binataceae bacterium (SeqCode)
ATCGTATGGGCGGCGCTGAGACTTCGTCGCCGTCGCGCAGCAGTCGAATACTGGATGGAGTCGCGGGAAGTTCGCGCCGTCGCCGCAATATGCGTCGGAGGATTGATTCTCGCACCGATTGCAAGGACTCCGCTTGGAATCGCCTATGGATTCGTGCGCGCAGGCAATCTCTCCTGGATACCGCGCCCGACGCTGATGACGCCGGCGAGCGTTTTCATCGAAAGCTTCGGCAGATACGGGACCGCCATGATCGCCGGCTTTGCGCTGTTTGCCGTGATCTCGACGTGGAGAAACGCGCGCGAATCGATCTCGTTTCTCGTGTTGTGGGCGCTTTTCCCGCCGCTGTTGCTAACCGCGATCTCATGCGTTCAACCGAGCTTCGTGGTCTATTACGTGATGTCGTCCGCTGTGGCGATTGCGACGCTGGCCGCTATTGGTTTCGACGCGCTGCCGATGCGCGCACTGCGTTGGACGGCTCTGGCCTGCGCGGTTGCTTTGCTGGTTACGCCCGTTCGGTCCTATTTCGCGCAACTCAGTGAGAGTCACTTCGTCCGATGGGGCAGTGCGGTATCCCGCGCTCGTGAGCATCTCAAGCCCGGAGAAATGGCGCTGGTCGAACCCGATTGGGCGGTCGACGTGGTGCGCTACTATCTTCGCGACGCCGGCGACGATCTCGCCGAAAGCGCCCGCTTCGATCGAATCGATACTCTGCGCTTTACGCCCACCGTCCTGATCGCGAGCGCCTTGGCTGATATCGATGATCCTGTTGGAGTGAAGTGGTTTCTGTGGACGGCTCCCGAGATTATCGCGCGCTTTCCTGGAGTTAGTGTGCGAACTATCCGTCCGGATCGGATGGCCGAGCTTCGGAGCCTCGTGCGCGATCATCCAGATCGACTTAAGTGAACTTCGAGGGTCGGTTGCGGATGCGCTTTACGCGACGACGCAGGCGCGTAATCCTAGCGGAATCGTGAACGAGGCCGCCCGCGATACCGAACTTCTTGAAGGCACCTTCGAGCAAGTCCTCTATGTGAACGAGGCGAGCGGCTATTCGGTTGCGGTCGTCGAATGCGATTCGGCCGACGGCGTTCGCAGGCGTGTCACAGTTGTCGGCAATCTGGCGGGAATCGAAATCGGCGCCGGAATTCGCGCGCAGGGCCGGATCGAGAAGCATCCGCGCTACGGCGAACAGTTCCGCGTCGCCGATTTCGAGACCGTCCGTCCCGCGAGCGTCGGCGCGATCGAACGATACCTCGCTTCTGAAATAAAGGGCGTCGGTCCCGCGCTCGCAAAGCGTATCGTCGAGCATTTCGGCGAGGCGCTCCCCCAGATACTCGATACGAATCCGGAGCGGATGCGCGAGGTGCACGGCCTCGGTCGCGTGGTCGCGGATCGAATCGCGACCGCGTGGCGCGACGCGTCGGGCCTGCGCGAACTTACGGTCTTCCTGCGCGGTCATGGAATCGGCGCGGCGTATGCGCGCCGGATTCACAAGCAATACGGGCGCGAAGCGCTCAACGTCGTGCGCCATGACCCGTATATCCTCGCGCGCACCGTGCACGGAATCGGATTTCGCACCGCGGATGCGGTCGCGGAGAAACTCGGAATTCCGCGCAATTCGCTGCAACGCGCGCGCGCGGCGATCATCTATTTGCTCGAACGGATGGCCGACGAAGGCCACGTTTACGCGCCGCTGGAATACCTCGAAGGTCAGTTTGCCTCGGGTCTTGAGATGGACCCCGAGCTGGCGCGCCAGGCGATCGACGAGCTTGCGCAAAAGGGTGATGTCGTTTCGGAGCCGGCGGGCGAGCACCAGTCCGTATATCTGCGCCGGCTCTACGATGCTGAAACGCAAACCGCCGAGCGCGTCCGGGCGCTCACGCAGGGTCGTCCTCTCGGACGCGTTGTCGTCGAGCGCGCGCTCAAGGCTGCGAATCGTCCGGGTCCGATCACGCTGTCGCCCGAGCAGATGCGCGCGCTGCGCGTTGCGCTCGAAAGCAAAGTCACCGTCATCACGGGCGGCCCCGGTACCGGAAAAACCACGCTGCTCAAGTCTCTAATCGCCGTTCTCGGCGAAGCGGGCGTGAAGCCGACCCTCGCCGCTCCGACCGGACGCGCCGCGCGACGTCTCGCAGAAGCGACCGGACGCGAGGCCAAGACGATTCATCGATTGCTCGAGTACTCGCCCGAGACGGGAGGATTCGTGCGCGGCGCCGAATTTCCGCTACGGACGAATTATCTGATCGTCGATGAAACCTCGATGATGGATATCGAGCTCGCGCACAGCCTGCTGGCGGCGCTGATGCCGGAATCGTCGCTGCTGATGGTGGGAGATCGTGATCAGCTTCCGTCGGTCGGCCCCGGATGTGTGCTCAAGGACGTGATCGCGTCGGGACTCGTGCCTGTTATCGAGCTTCACGAGATTTATCGGCAGGCGCGTCAGAGTCGAATCGTTGCGAACGCGCATCGTCTCAATCGCGGCGAGATGCCGGAGATTTCAAATGATCCCGAAGGCGATTTCTTTTTCTTTGAGCGCCTTGCGCCCGACGAGGTCATGCAGACGATCAAGCAGCTTGTCCAAAATCGCCTTGTCGGCCGCTTCGGCATCCGCGATCCGCGCGACGTGCAGGTGCTGACTCCCATGAATCGCGGGCCGCTGGGGACGCACGCGCTCAACGCCGAACTTCAGGCGCTATTGAATCCTTCGGGGCGCGAGCTTCGCGCGGGCGAGCGGATTTTTCGCGAAGGAGATCGGGTGATCCAGCTTCGCAACAATTACGAGAAACTCGTGTTCAACGGGTCGATCGGGCGCGTGATGGCGATAGACACTGAGCGCGCGCGACTCAGCGTCGCGTTCGAGGAGACGCACGCCGATTACGATCTCTCGGATATGGATGAGATCGCGCTTGCCTACGCGATATCGGTGCACAAGAGCCAGGGAAGCCAGTATCCCGCCGTGGTGATGCCGGTTCATCCTACGCACTACCTGATGCTGCGCCGTAACCTGCTCTACACCGCGATCACTCGCGCCGAGCGGGTATGCGTGCTGGTCGGAACGCGCAATGCACTGCGTCAGGCGGTGCGCAACGCCGAGGAACGCACACGCTTCAGCCGTCTCGCCGAGCGGTTGCATATAGACTAGGAGTTCGTCGCCATGGGCAAAATCTGGGTGCTTCAGCATCATCCGATCGAGAGCCTCGCCGCGATCGGCGACGCTCTCGAAGGAGCCGCCCTCGCATGGCAATACGTCCGGACGTTTCGAGGCGAGCCCGTGCCGCGCGATATGTCCAACGCAAGCGCGCTTATCGTGATGGGTGGACCGATGGGTGTTTACGAAACCGACCGCTATCCGAATCTGCGCGACGAGATGAAGCTGATTGAGTCTGCGCTCCGCGATCGCAAGCCTGTCCTTGGCGTATGCCTCGGCAGTCAGTTGCTCGCTGCGGCGCTCGGCGCGAAGGTCGTCAAAGGCCGTGCGATGGAACTTGGATGGCATCGCGTGATGCTGACCGCGGACGGCAAAACCGATGGTCTCTTTCGCGGAGTGGCGGATTCATTCGACGCGTTCCACTGGCACGGAGACGTTTTCGATCTGCCGCGCGACGCGGTTGCGCTCGCGTCATCCGAGCAGACGCCGCTTCAGGCGTTTCGATACGGCGACAACGCGTACGGACTGCTCTTTCATATTGAGGCGACAGAGGAATCGGTCGAATCGATGTGCCGCGAGTTCGCCGCTGACTTGGAATCCGCCGGCGTCGATGGCGCCAAGATCATTATCGATGCGGCTGATCGAATCGCAAAGCTCACTCCGATCGCGGACGCCGTCTTTACCCGCTGGGCGAATCCGATTCTGCGATCCGCGACTAAGACAAGCAGCTAGCCTGGTTTCTTAGCCTTTCAACCACAAGCCATTCGACTCCTCACACTGCTTGTTATCCCCTCTCTCCGGCCAGGGAGAGGGTCAGGGTAAGGGTTTTCTGAGATGACAAAAAAGGGTTGTTCAGGACTACTGGAAGCAGAATCCTTCACGGCCGTTGACGCTATTTCAGATCGCTCTGATACGGTTTAGCGCAGCTAAGACTTTCCTGACTGGCAGGCCCATCACGTTGTCGCGCGGGCCCTCGACATGAACGATCAACGTTCCCCCGAGTCCCTGGATTCCGTATGCGCCCGCTTTGTCCATCGGCTCGCCCGTGGCGACATACGACTCGATTTCCTCGGGCGAGAGCTTGCGGAAGGTCACTCGACTTGCGACCGGCTCCGCTGCAAGCAGCTCTCCATCGCGCGCAAGCGCAAATGCCGTCGTGACGGTATGCGTGACGCCGGAAAGACGCGAGAGCATCCGTGCTGCATCGGCGCGATCTACCGGCTTGAGCATGATCTCGCCCTCGTATTCGACGACCGTGTCCGCTCCCAGCACTATCGCATCGGGGATTTTGCGAGAGACGGCGAGAGCTTTCTCCCGCGCCATCCGAAGCGCGAATCGGTCGGCGGGTTCTTCACCTTCGATTACTTCGTCGACGCCGCTTTCGACCACCTCGAAGCGCACGCCTGCGCGGTCAAGCAGTTCACGCCGGCGCGGCGATCCCGATGCGAGGACGATTGCGTTTTTTTGGGGCGACATCAGCTATCCTGTCTCTCGGAGATTTTCGAGGATAAGTGACGAATTATTTCGGAACAATGAGGATGCAGACGAATTGGCGGGAGTGGGCGAGCGCGTTTCTGATCTCGGTTGCGTTGTCTGGATGCGCCTCGCAATCTCAAACCGCAACCGCAGCACAAGTCTCCGCTTCACAGTCTTCGCCCGAAGCCGAGGCCTCGCCGATCACCTACGCTTCGTACGGCGCGCCCTCGACGCCCGCGGGCGATTTCGTAGAGGGATATCATGCGTATCAGCGTCACGATTATCCGGTGGCGATAGCCCGGCTTCGCAGCGCGCGAGATCACTACGCGCAGGTCCGCGATTATTCGCTTTTTTTCCTCGCTTCCGCGGAGCGGCAAACCGGAGATCTCAACGCGTCGGCCGACGACTATGTAAAACTCGTTCACGACTACCCGATGAGTATCCTGGCGCCGGGCGCTGATGCCGCATTGGCTGATATGTACCTGAAACTCGGACGTATGCAGGATGCGACTGCGGCCGCATCCGACGCGATTTCCTCCACCGCCGATTCAGGAGTCGAACAGGATGCACGACTCGCGCTCGCTCGCGCGACGCTCGCGCAAGGGGATTCGCGCGGCGCATACAACGAATTGATTGCGCTGCGCGAGAAGTATCCTCATGGCGCGCACGATGCGCAGGCGCGTGAGCTTGCCTACTCGATACTCGCGTCGACTCCATCGCTCGAAACGCGCGGCGCGCAGTATTATCGCGACGAGGCGGCCCTGCTGCTCAAGGAAGGGGAAAGCACGCGCGCGCTCAAGGAGGTCGATCGCGGACTCGCGCTATCTCCGCCGATCGCGATGCGCGCTGAGCTGGTCTATCTCAAGGCGCGGGCTCTGCATGGCAACAACGCGGACACCGAAGTCGCATACCGCGAGTATCTGAGACTGGCGCCGAAGGGAACGTCCGCGCCTGAAGCGCTCGAAGGAATCGCGCTTATCCAGTGGCGCGAGGATCGCCGCGACGCGGCGCGCGCCACGTTCACCCGACTTATCTCAAATTTTCCCGGAAGCCATCTCGCTCCGACCGCGATGCTGCGAATCGGCAGGACGTACGAGGAAGACGCAAAGCTCGATCTCGCGCGCACCCAATACGAACGGCTGATCGCGCGTTATCGCAGCAGCGACGCGGCGCAGGACGCCCGCTTTCGCGCTCCGTGGATGGATTACATGACCGGGAGCTTCGCGAGAGCGGCGGTCGACTTCTCGGCGGCGGCTCGCAGCGGAGAAGCATCGCAACGCGACATGTTCACGTATTGGAGCGCCCGCGCGAAGGAAAAGGCGGGAGATGCCGCATCGGCGCGCGAGCTCTACGAGCGTGTCGCCGCGAGTATCGAGAGCAACTACTATCCAGCGATGGCGGCGGCGCGAATCGCCATGCCGTATCCCTCGCTTCCAGCCGCGGCAGCGCCTGATCCGACGGCGGATTTCATTCCCAAAGTGTCTGGAGCGCCCGCGTTTCATCTCGATCGCACCCTCACGTTTCGTGAGCTGGGGCTTGCCGATCTCGAAGCAGGTGAGTTGCGACGCCTCGCGCGCGAGGAGGGCGGGGATCGCGATCTCTCGCGCTTCGTGCTTGCCGGATTCTATTCGACGGGCGCGTATTATGACGCGATCGTGGCGGCAGGCAGGATGGAGAAGCACGGCCTCGTGACCCGCGAAACCGCCGAGCGTATCCGATATCCGCGCGCGTACTGGGATCTGATTTCGACCGCGTCGCGTCGCAACGGGCTCGATGCGATGCTGGTTCTTGCTTTGGCTCGTCAGGAGAGCCTGTTCAATCCGAAGGCGACGTCGGTGTCGAATGCGCGTGGGCTGATGCAGCTTATGCCCGAGACCGCCTCGCGCGTCGCGCGCCTGGAGGGTATCGACGATCCCACCGGCGGTCTTTACGATCCGACACTGAACGTCGAGCTTGGGACCGCATACCTGCGCGGGCTGATGGCGATGTTCAACGGCGACGAAATCAAATCGGTCGCCGCATACAACGGTGGAGAGCATGCCGTCCAAAGCTGGAGCGCGCGCTTTGCGGGCGAGGATGACGAATGGGTCGAGAATATCGGCTTTCGCGAGACGCGCGACTACGTGAAGAAGGTCATGGGCGGCAAACGCGAGTATACGATGCTCTATCGATCCGCGTCCGGCGCCCAACACACCGCGCCACCGTCGTCGGAGTCGACGTCGGCGAAGACTTCCTCGACCTCGCCATTGTAAAGCCTTCGAAACGATCGCTCGATTTTGAGCGAATCGCGCTCACAGCGCTCGACACACCGATCGTCGCAAATCTCGCTGCGCTGATTCGGCGCGCTGTCGGCATCAGCTTGCGCGGCGCGATTGTGTTGATCGATTCGCCGCGCTGTCCTCGCGATATCTCACAATCGACCGGGGAACTGATCGCAGATACGAGTCCGTCGCGGAGCCTTGATCAGTTCCTGCGCGCATCGGCCAGTGCGCTTATGGGGACTGGGGAGCGGCTTTCGATGTTTCCCACGCCGCGGCTCTCGTACTTTGCGGCCGTGTGTCGCGAACGTCGATGTAAGCCCCATCTAAGAGCGATCGCTCGGGAAGTCCTGCGTTGCGAAAGCTCGGGCAACGCAACACACAGTGCGATCAAACGCGGGGCTCTCTTTACTCGTTTCATGCTGTGCGGATTCGCGGCCTTCAAAGCATTCGATCTCCTCGGCGCGCGCACGTACGAGAGTCATACCCTGAGCTGGTCTTTCGCCTGTGGGGCGATGACCCGAAAATCCCGTCGAAGGGTAGGCGTGTCGAGGCGCTTCGAGTGCGTGCCGACATAACATCGCTACTGGTACGACGTTGCGGCCTCGCGAAAGCACGTCAACCTGCTTCGCTTGATGAAGTCGATGCAGAGGTCCTCGCGCTCGCGGCGTCAAAAGCCATCTCGAGGGGGTCGATGCTCGAGGTGGCGCATCCTGGCGAAGGAACCTTCGCGATTCCGCTAAATCCGGCCCAAATCGCAAGACTTCGCGTCGCGTTTTAGGCGGTCTGGCACGACGCTTCGCGAGTACCGTCTGCGGATTTTCGCTATTAAATGAACTTGACGGTGTGTGCAGTTTTTCTTATTTTTCTATTAGTTAAATAGCGCTACTCGGGGAGGTTTAGTCATGGATTCGCCGGCTCGAAGATTCCGTATGCTCGTCGCCTTTGCTTTTTTCATCGCAGCCTTAACCTGCCCGTCATATTCGAGGGCAGACGTGAAGCCGGGTGATTTTATCGGCCCGGATAATGCCGACAAGGTAAAAGATATCGTTTCTCCCGGCGTTTTGTTGAGGATTCAAAACGGCATGACTTTCAAGGTCGTGCCGACCGAACGGATTGACTGGCCGCCGCCGTACAAGGAATCGACCGAGAAGTATTCGTCGCAGGTTCGGCTCAGCACCGACCGTCGATCTCTGATGGGCTATGTCGCAGGACAGCCGTTTCCCTTAATCGACGCGAACGATTCCGAAGTTGCCACAAAGATCATGTGGAACTATTTCTTCCGCCCGATTTCGAGTGACGACTACGATCTGCGCTTCTTCGACTGCGAAAGCGTGTACTGGGGACGCAATCGCCCCTACAAAGTGATCTGGTATTACCAGTCGGGACACTATGCCGGATACAACGAGGTCGGACGCACCGAGGTCGAGCCGATGCCGGTTGATCCCGATTTCAAGGTCACCAAACGCTACGCAATGTCGGCGCTGCTGCCCACGTTGGCGCCCGAAGACATCCGCGGCTTGAGCGTCATACGTTATCGCTATGCGGACGCTATGCGCGGCGACGATATATGGGAGTGGCTACCGGGAGCGCGCCGCACGCGTCGACTCAACGAAACGATTATGTCGAGCAACACCGGAGCCCAGTCGTACAACCCGGACGATTGGGAATGTTTCAGCGGCAAGACCGAGAACTACAACTGGCGCTTTCTTGGTGAACGCTCGATGCTCGCGTGCGTCAACGAGCCCGTCGATCCGCCGCCCACCTGCAAGACCGACGGCGGTGCGAGCCATTGCCCGAGCGTGTGGTCGATGCGTCACCTTTACGTGATCGAGGGGCGTGCGCGTCCCGAAAGGCTAAAGGACCTGTATTCCCGGCACGTGCTTTATATCGATTCCGAAGCCGACTTCGGAATGTATCAGGACCAGTATGACCGCCAAGGAAACCTGTTCATCACGTACCTGTCGTGGATGAAGTATGCGGATCGGCCGGTTCCTGATGCGCGCGTGGCGATCTATCCCTTCAAGCGCGAATTTCAGACCGGGTCCTCGTCGCTCAACGTTCAAAGCGGACTTGCGACGGTCTGCTATCATCCCGGATATGATGTTCCCGAGAAGGAATGCTGGTACATCAACATGGGCGCCGTCGATCTGCAGTTCTTCACGCTCGACAACATGGTGAGGATGGCGCCCTAGCTCCGCGCGGAAGTAATTGCTTCAAGGGAGCCGGTCCGCGCTGCGGGCCGGCTCTTTTTTCTTGTTGATTCGCCGGCCTTTTCTTTTGCGCGCCCGCTGGTGAAGCTACAATCCGATCGAATGAAGCCTCCGCTTCAAACTCCGCGTGAATGGATAGCTGATGCCGTCGCGCGCCGATGGCGGGGTATGCGCGCAGCCGAGATCGTCGAGCTTCGCGGCGACGCCTCGATGCGCCGCTTCTGGCGCGTGAAGCTCGCGCCCGAGTCGCGTCGGGTTCCTCCGACCGCAATCGCGGTTGATCTCGGCCGCGACGATCTGCCGCGGTACGCCCGCGCGATCGAGATGTATCCGAAATCGATGGCGGAGCCGCCGTGGCTGAATGTTCATCGATTCCTGAGCCGCCTTGCCGCGCCAGTTCCCGAGCTTTACGAATGGTCGAGCGAGGCGCGCATGATGCTGGTCGAAGACGTCGGCGAGGTCGCGCTTTTCGACACGGCGCGACGCGATCCTGCTCACGCAGGGGATCTCTATCGCGAGGCGGTCAGCGAGTTGCTGCGCATCCATGTCGAGGGGACGTCACATCCGGACCCGCGATGCGTCGCGTTTAAGGTCGCATACGACGCGCGCCTGTTTGCATGGGAGCTCGAAGATTTCGCGGCGGAGCTGGCGTCCACATCACCAGAGTTTGATCGCGAGGCAATCGGCAATGAGATCGGCGTGCTGGCTTCGCGGCTCGGGAGACTCCCGCGCGTGTTGAGCCATCGCGATTTTCACGGCGGCAATCTCTTTGTGCAGCAAGCGCGGGGCGTCGCCGTACGTATACGGATAATCGATTTTCAGGACGCGCTGATGGCGCCTGCTGCGCAGGATTTATCCGTCCTGCTTACGACGCGCGACACGGGGGAGTTGATCACGCCCGCGCTTCAACAAAAGCTGCTCGATTTCTATTACACCGGCGTGATTCGCCGCGGGGCCTCCGTGATGGAGCACGACGATTTCATTACAAGTTACCGGCTGTGCGTTCTCCAGCATGCGCTGAAATGCGTCGGGCGATTCGCGCGTCTCGAGCGCGAGGGCAAATCCGGCTACGAAATCTACATCCCACACGCGCTCAGACAGGCGCGCAGGATGCTCGCGGAGCTGGCGCCCGAGTTCCCGAATCTGCGCGTCGCGTTGGGGACGTGACGCGCGACAATCATCTTGATCGAATCATGAAAGCACTGGTGCTGGCGGCGGGACTGGGAGAACGCGTTCGACCGCTGACCGATACGATTCCAAAGCCGATGTTGCCGGTCGGAGGGCGTCCGCTGATTGACTATCCGCTGATGATGCTGCGGCGCGCCGGAATCACGCAGGTCATCGTGAATGTTCATCATCTCGCCGGAGCGATTCAGAAGGGCCTGGGACGGGGCGAGCGACTCGGATTGGACATCGTCTATGCGCCGGAACCTGTCCTGCTCGGCACGGGAGGACCGCTGAATGCGGTTCGCGACTACCTCGGCAAGGACGCGTTCGTGATCGCAAACAGCGACGGTATTCTTGATCTCGACCTGTCGACGATGATCGAGTTTCATCGCGATCGCGGCGCTCTCGCGACGCTGGCTCTGGTGAAATCGCCGCGCACAGACGCTTATATCGATGCTGATTCGCGGATACGCAGGATGCGGCTGCGCAGAGCACGGACGTCCGGTGAATTTGACGATTATCCGCCGGCGCTTGACGCATCGATCGAGCGTTCGCTTGCATCCTACATGTATTGCGGTGCGATCGTTGCCGAGAGCGCCATGCTCGATCTGATTCCCAAGTCCCCGCCGTGGAGCTTGATGTCCGGGCTCTTCGCGCCGATGGTCGCGCAGGCATTGCCCGTATTCGGTTTCGTCCACGACGGATATTTCCGAACCGTCGACGATCTCGCCGCCTACGAGGCACTCAGAACGGAGTTCGAATCGACTCCCCCGCGCCTGCGCAACCTAGCCTCATGACTCGGCGGATGCGCGAAAAATTTATCCGGCCATCGTGAGACCGCCGCTGACGCTCAGCACCTGTCCGGTGGCGTAATCGGAATCCGACGACGCGAAGAATGCTACCGCGCCGGCAAGATCTTCCGGCTTGCCCAAGCGTCGCATCGGGATGCCGCGCGCCATCGCGTCGAGCACGCCCTGACGACCCGCCATCGCTTCCTGGAGAAGGGCGGTTTCGGTCGGTCCCGGGCACACGACGTTAACATTGATTGCGTACCGGGCGAGTTCGCGTGCGAGGGTCTTGGAAAACGCGACGATCGCGCCCTTGCATCCGGCATAAACCGCCTCGCCCGTTGAACCGACTCGCGCAGCATCCGAAGCTATCGAAACAATTTTGCCGCTCTTTCGGGCCTGCATGCGCGGAGCGACCGCCTTGCAGCAGTTGAGAATGCCGCGGAAGTTGATCGCTATGACGCGGTCCCAGGTTTCCGGTGTGCTGTCGACGAACGGCTCGACTTTGTCCCATCCGGCGTTGTTCACAAGGATGTTGATCGGACCGAGTTCGCGTTCGATGTGGTCCGCAGCCGCCGTTGCGCTTTCCAGACTGGTCACGTCCAGATGCAGCGCTATCGCGGTGCCGCCCGTAGCGCGGATTTCCGCCGCGGTGCTTTGTGCCGCGTCATCGAGAATGTCGGCGACCGCCACTTTCGCGCCTTCCGCCGCCAGTCGGGTTACGATCGCCCGCCCGATTCCGCGTGCGGAACCGGTAACAATCGCTACTTTGCCTTCGAGCCGTGAAATAGATGCCATGAAATTGTCCTCGTTGCGGTCTAACGCGCACTCCAACCGCCATCGATAATAAATGGAGCGCCTGTCGCGAAAGCGCAATCGTCGCTGGCAAGAAACAGGGCCATATGCGCGATCTCCTCGGGCTGGCCGTTTCGAGGCAGTACGCCGCTTCCCGATTTGCTCGGCGGAGTCGAGCGCGCGCCCTGATTGATTCTTTCCACCATCGGCGTTTCGATCACTCCGGGACAAATCGCATTGACGCGAATGTTGTAACGCCCGTACTCGATCGCGGCGACGCGTGTCAGCGCGATCACGCCGGCTTTGGCGGCGCTGTATCCCGACGAGCCCTTGAGTCCGACCAGCCCGGCGACCGATGCGGTATTGATGATCGTGCCGCCGCCGTTCTTCACCATATGCGGAAGCGTATATTTCATCCCGAGCCATACGCCGCGCAGGTTGATCGAGATGACGCGATCGAAACCTTCCTCGGACATCTCTGCCATGAAATTGCTTTCGCCCTCTATTCCGGCGTTATTGTAAAGAACGTTGGGCACGCCGAAGGCGCGAATGGTGGCGTCAACCATCGCGCGCACGTCCTCGGTTTTCGATACGTCGGCGCGGATCGCGATCGCTTTGCCGCCCGACGACGTGATTTCGCTGACCGTGTTCTGGGCGGATTCTCCGTTCACGTCGACCGCGGCGACGCGCGCGCCTTCCCTGGCAAAGAGAATTGCGGCAGCCCGGCCCATTCCGGATCCGGCGCCCGTTATCAGTGCGATTTTGTTGGCAAGCTTCATCGCATCCTCTCCAAAAATTTCGTTTAGGAGGCCCCGAAAGCGCGAAAATAGCGCATCGTCGGGCACGATCGTTAACGCTGCTGCGTTTTCTCAGGCGCTTCGAAGACGGTCAGCGAACTTTCCGAAGCGTCGCCATCCACTACGGCGAGATAACGACCGCGCGGCGACCACGACAGGCTTGCGACGCCGCGCGGCGCACCCCACGCGATCATGAACGCGTTTCGAGTCGACGGCGCATAGACGAGGATTTTGCGCGTCCCGCCGAGGTCAGCCCCGTATGCGACCATCGCCGCCATATCGCCCGATCTCGAATAGCTCATCGAACTCGCCGCGAGCATCTCGGGTGTGGTCATGAATCCGAGGGAGTTTGCCTGGACTTCGCCCTGTCCCGCGCTGCGGCCGATTTCCGCCAGAAGGGGCGTGCTGGAAACCGATGCCCGCTTGAAGCTGAGTTGCGAGTTTCCCAACGCCAGGGTTTCGCCTGTTGCAAGATATGCAGCCGCGCCCGAAGAGACGGCGACCAATCGCGTCGAACCATCGGCGATATTGTAGCTGTAAACGGCCTTCCGCCCATCGATTCCCACTTCCGTATAGAGGAACGAATTGCCGTCTGCCGACCAATCTATCACTCGGATCGGCGCGCGCGCGTTCAGCCGCTGACATTTACTCGTGCGCCAATCGACGATAATCGGCGGCGCGCTCGCAGCTCCTTCGCCAATCGCATAGCGACCCTGCGGTGACCATTTGAGCGGCGACAGCGTGCATTTCAAGCTCACGAGCTCGGCGGTCACGGCCCCGTTGATTCCTATCAGATAAAGTCCCGGCGAACTCGGAAGCGTTTTCGGAATCGCGCTTTCCTCCGATTCATCCTGATGATCCTGGACCGGCGTCGGCTGCGCAGCCGGCGCGGAGGGATGCGGGTTGTTGCGCAAAGCGAGAGCGATAGTGAACGCGTCGGTCCATCCGAGACTGGCGACATCGAAATCGCCGTCGAACGTCGACACAGCATGACCGT
>DASPQU010000364.1:0-8876 GCA_035624805.1 Binataceae bacterium (SeqCode)
CGATCCTCTCGGTCGTCGGCGGATGGGTGGGATTGCCGGAGGGTATCGCGTGGGGCGATGCGTTCGCTCGCTTCCTCGCTCCAGTGGTCGGCGAGTTCAAAGGTACTATCGAAGCGAGTCCTGCCTTTCTGAGCGGTGTGGCCGCGACCGCGACCGCTATCGGAATCGTGCTCGCGTACCTCTTCTATCTGCGTATGCCCGGCCTGCCTCATCTGCTCGCTTGGAAAGCCAAGGGCATGTACGACCTGCTGCTCAACAAGTACTACGTTGACGAGTTCTACAATCTGACCGTCACCCGACCGCTGTTCTGGGTGGCAAGCTCGGCCCTCAATCGCGTGGTCGATACGTTCGCGATCGAGGGCGTCGTTAACGGCGCGGGACTGACTGTCGAGACCTCGGGCGAGCTGGCGCGGCGCAGCGAAACCGGCAACGTGCAACAGTATGCGTTCGTATACGTGCTCGGCGTCGTCGCGATTGTAACCTACTACGTATACCTGGTGACGCGCTGATGCCTACCATACTGACGCTGCTCATATTCACTCCCCTTGCGGGAGCGCTTCTCGTATTGCTGCCGCGCAACGAGCGTGCGGTATGGAACACGGCGGCGATTGTCTCGCTGGTCCCGCTTGTGCTCAGTTTCTACCTGTTCGCCGCGTTCGACGCGTCGGCTACGGGATATCAGTTCGTCGAGACATATCCGTGGATTCCGCAGTTCGGAATCAGCTATCACGTCGGCGTCGACGGACTGAGCCTCGTGCTCGCGGTTCTCACGACCATCCTGATCACGATTTCGCTCTTCTATTCCGGCGGCGGCGATATCACGGAACGTCCGCGCGAGTTTTGTTTCTTCGTGCTCGCGCTTGAGACCGGATTGCTCGGCACGATGCTCGCGATCGATGTGTTCCTGTTCTACGTATTCTGGGAACTGATGCTGATTCCGATGTACTTCCTGATCGGAATCTGGGGACACGGCCGGAAAATCTACGCCGCGATCAAATTCGTCCTCTATACGATGTCCGGCTCGATCCTGATGCTGGTCGCGATTCTTTACGTGGTCGGAACCGCCCATCGCGTGCAGGGACGAATCACGTTCGACCTGCCCGCCCTCATGGGGCTGCCCTTCACCCCGACCGAAGCGCGCTTCCTGTTCGCGGCCTTCGCGCTCGCCTTCGCAATCAAAGTTCCGATGTGGCCGGTACATACGTGGCTGCCCGATGCGCATACCGAAGCCCCAACGGCGGGCTCGGTGATGCTTGCGGGAGTGATGCTCAAGATGGGCGGCTACGGATTCCTGCGCTTCGCGATTCCGCTGTTTCCTGCGGTGGCCGTCGAGGCGATTCCGGTTTTCATGGCGCTCGCGGTTATCGGAATCGTTTACGGAGCACTGGTTGCGATGGTCCAGCCGGATCTGAAGCGGCTGGTCGCCTATTCGTCGGTCAGCCATCTCGGATTCGTGATGCTCGGGATTTTCGCATTCAACGTCGAAGGTCTCGACGGCGCCGTCTACCAGATGCTCAATCACGGCATCTCCACCGGCGCGCTGTTCCTTCTGGTCGGGATGCTCTACATGCGCCGGCATACGCGGGCGATTTCCGAATTCGGCGGACTGTGGCACAGCGTCCCTGTTTATGCGGCCGTCTTCATGGTTGCGATGCTCTCGTCGGCGGGGTTGCCCGGACTCAATGGATTCGTCGGTGAGTTCCTGATCATGCTTGGCGCGTTTCTGCGCTCGTGGTCCGCCGTCGCATTTGCAGTCAGCGGAATCATCCTCGGCGCGCTCTATATGCTGTGGGCGTATGAGCGCGTGATGTTCGGTCCGATTACGAAAGCGGTCAACGAAACGATCGCGGATTTGAGCGCGCGGGAAGTCGCGGTGATGGTTCCGCTGATGGCGCTGATGCTGTTCATGGGTCTTTATCCGAAAATGCTGATCACGCGCATAGAACCGTCGATCAACGTCGTCGTGCAGCAGGTGAATCAGGCGCGCGCACGCCTTGAGATGGAACGCAGCGGCACGACGGTGGCGAGTCTCGGGTCTGCGCTCTCCAGCGCGGCGGCGCATAGCGACGGCGGAGTCGGCGGAAAATGACCGAATTCAACCTGAATACGATCAATTTTCTCTGGCTGCCGATATTGCCGATGACGGTTGTCGCTGTCGCTGCGATGGTAGTGCTGCTGCTCGGCGCTCGCGTGCGCGACGGCGAAGATGGCGCGCCGCTCGGATGGCTTTCGCTCGCCTCAGTCGCGATAGCGTTCATGAGCGCGATGACGATGCTCGGCCAGCAGGGCAGTGCTTTCAGCGGCTCGATTCTGATCGACAACTTTTCGGTTTTCTTCGAGCTGGTAATTCTCATCGCGACCGCGCTCGTCATACTGATGTCGCTGGATTACGCGGGCGAGCACGCCCTTCCCGCCGCCGAGTACTACGCGCTGATCCTGTTTGGCGCGCTCGGCATGATGCTGATGGCGATGGCCGGCGATCTGATCGTCATCTTCATCGGACTCGAGACGATGTCGATCTCCGTCTACGTGCTGGCGGGTCTGAATCGATCGGACGTGCGCTCCAACGAGGCCGCGCTGAAGTATTTCATTCTCGGCGCATTTTCGACCGGCTTCCTGCTCTACGGAATCGCGCTCGCATACGGTGCGACCGGCAGCATCCGCCTCGACGCGATCCGATCCGCCCTTGCATCCGGGGCGCCGAGTCCGCTTCTGCTGATGGGCGCCGGCATGATGCTTATCGGCTTCGGATTCAAAGTCGCAGCGGTCCCGTTTCATATGTGGACGCCCGACGTTTACGAGGGCGCCCCCACGTCAGTGACCGCGTTTATGGCGGTAGGCGTGAAGCTCGCGGCATTCTCCGCCTTCATGCGTGTCTTCCTGGTCAGCCTGGTCGCTGTCAACACGAGTTGGGCGGAAGTGCTGTGGGTGGTCGCAGCGCTTACGATGACAACCGGTAACGTGATCGCGGTTGTGCAGACGAACATCAAGCGGATGCTTGCGTACTCGGCGATCGCGCATGCCGGATACATTCTGGTCGGAATGACATCGGCTCTTCCCCAAGCGGGAGCGGCGATCCTTTATTACCTGCTCGCCTATGCGTTCACCAATCTCGGCGCTTTCGCGGTTGTGATCGCGCTGGAGCGCACGGGACAGGTAGGCGACATGATCAGCGATTATCGCGGATTGGGGCAGCGCTCGCCCGGGCTCGCCGCGGCGATGGCGATTTTCCTGTTCTCTTTCACCGGCATCCCGCCGCTGGCCGGGTTTATGGGCAAATTCTATGTGTTCTCCGCGGCGCTGCAGGCTGGCTTCGTGGGCCTCGTGATCATCGCGGTCCTCAACAGCGTGATCTCCGCTTATTACTACATCTCTGTGATTGTCGCGATGTACATGCAGGAGGGCGGCATCGACGCGCCGGAAATGTCGGCGCGTCCCGCGTTGGCGGCCGCAATTGGAATCGCGCTGATAGGCACCGTCGTCGTCGGCGCATACCCGCAGCCGTATATTGGCGCGGCGACGACTGCCTTCAACTCTGCGCTGACGCAGCAAGCCGCAGGATCAGGATTGCGTTCGGTCGCGTTTCGACGACCGATTCATCGCTAGCCGATCGCGACGCGGCTTCGCGCATCGATCAGTTTTCGAGTGACGGAAAAGCTTCTTCGACTTCGCGTGCGAGCGATCGCATCGGCGCGACGATCGCGCGACTGTCCGGCGTAAGCCATCGAAAAAGCCTGACGATATTTTCAGTCACCGGTGAGGGTCGCTGTCTCGTTCGACTCATGTCGATTTCGTGTTCGACGACCCTTGCGACTGCTGTGACCGCGTCTACCGGCATCCGGCGACGCATCGAGAAGAAACGCCCGTTCAACACCCCACCTTCCTCCTCATAACAACAACGGCGTACTTTGATAATACAGACAAGATTGCGCGCGTCAATTTCCCCTGCGGAATTTTGTCGCGCGCGGCTCTTGGCAGTCGTTGCGGGTTGAAGTTACATATTAATCAAAGTATTCTTGCGTCGCGCCTGCACCCTGTTTTGCGCTTCTTGGTGAGAGCGCCGAGGTATCAAGGAGGAACCGATGCGCAAATTCCTGCTTTTGGCTCTGGCAGTTACGTTTTTCGCTACCGCCTGCAGCAAGGGCGAAGAGACGCCCGCACCCGCGCCCGCGGAGAGCGCTGCAGCTTCTGCGGAGGCCAGCCCTGCCGCGCCAGCGGCCCCGGCGGCGGCTCCTTCTGCCAATCCTTAAAGGGCGCTTGTCCGGAATCTAAGAATGCGCTGCGGGACGCGAACGGCGTCCCCGCAGCGCGTTTGATCCGTTTTTCTTTCCGGCAGAACCTGCTGCGCGTTCGCGTATTTCGGCGATCTTCTTGAGGATGTCAGCGCGGACCTGCTCGCGCTTGTCCGATCTTACGATCGCCTCCTTTAGTCGCGCGGAGATTTTTGCTCCCTCTCGTTTCAGCGCGTCGAATTGTTCACCGATCATCCTGCCGGCCCTGCCGGTCTCGTTTGATATCGTTTCGGCGCGCGATCTCGCCTCGCGTTCGATTCGCTTGCTCAAATCCTGCATGGTGTCGCGAAGCTGCGAGAGTTGGTCGGCCGCCATCGACGACAGTTCCGTCGCAGCCCTGGCGATCGTGCTCGCAGTGCCGGGTTTCTTTTGCGCGGTTTCGCCGCGGTCGTTTTCGTCGTCGATCATCTCCGTTAAATCACCGCCATCAAGGTACGACTCCGCGCGCGGTTCCGCTAGCATGGTCGCTTCATGGGCCTGCAAGCACAAACCGCCGTCGAGTCGGCGGGATACGAGAGCCTTCGTCCCGGTCTGTCGCTTTTTGATTCGATAACGATCGTCGCCGGCTCAATGATCGGTTCCGGCATCTTCATCGTGTCGGCCGATATCGCAAGACAGGTCGGATCGCCGGCCGCGCTCCTCGCCGTATGGATCGTCAGCGGTTTGATGACGATGGCGGGCGCCCTCGCGTACGGCGAGCTCGCGGCGATGATGCCTCGCGTGGGCGGACAATACGTTTATCTGCGCGAGGCATACGGAGACCTATTGGGATTCCTCTTTGGATGGACCGTGCTCCTGGTCGTCCAGACCGGAACGGTCGCCGCGGTCGCGGTCGCATTCGGGCGCTTCGCAGGCGTTTTAGTACCGGCGCTGAACTCCGAGATATGGCTGGGCGTCGGAACCGTGGGATTTTCCGGCGAGCGAATCGCTGCGATCGCTGTGATCGCGACGCTTACCGCGGCCAATCTGCGCGGGCTCGAGATGGGAAAGCTCGTGCAGAACGTCTTCACCAGCGCGAAGGTCATGTCGCTGCTGTTTATCGTCGTGATGGGATGCGTGATCGTGCCGAATCACGCTGCGATCGCCGCGAATTTTTCCAGTGCGTTTTTCTCCGCGCGTCCGATGTCACTGGGATTTCTATCCGCGTTCGGCGCGGCGATGGTCGGCGGGCTGTTCTCCGCCGACGCTTGGGCGAGCGTTACATTCGCCGGCTCCGAGGTGAAGAATCCGCATCGCGATCTTCCGCTCTCGCTCGCGATCGGTACCGGCGGCGTGATCCTGCTCTACGTTCTGACCAACGTCGCCTACCTGTGTGAGATTCCTGCGGCAGGAACCGCTGACGGCGTGAGCGTTTTCGCACGCGGCATCGCGCACGCGACGAGCGATCGCGTCGCGGCGGCTGCGATGGAGATGGTGTGGCATCACGCCGGCGCCTGGATCACGGCGATCCTGGTGATGATTTCGACGTTCGGATGCGCCAACGGACTCATCCTGACGGGATCGCGCGTGCTGTTCGCGATGGCGCGCGACGGAATGTTCTTTGCGGCCGCAGGGACACTCAATCGCGCGCGCGTTCCCGCGGTCGCGCTCGTCATCCAGGGTTTCTGGGCGTGCGTGCTCGCAGTTTCCGGAAGCTATTCCGAGCTGCTCGATTACGTGGTTTTCGCGCAGCTCATCTTTTACGTGCTCACCGTAGCGGCGGTCTTCGTGATGCGCGCGACGCATCCGAACGCGCCGCGACCCTACCGCGCGTTCGGCTATCCCTACGTCCCGCTCGCCTACATCGTGGCGGCGATCGCGATAATGCTGGATTTGCTGATCGTCAAGCCGCGCTATTCGTGGTTCGGATTGCTGATCGTGGTGAGCGGCCTGCCCGCATACATGATGCTCAAGCGAACGCGCGTTGATGATTCGCCGTAGGGCGTTCGCCCGATCGCGCTTTTACGCGAACAACGTTTCCTTGGCCTTCTGGGTATCGACGTATTCGCGGATACGCCGAATTTTGCCGTTCTCCAATTCGAATACGAAACAGTATTCGTTGTCGTAGAATTTTCCGTTCGAGACTTTGCCCTTGTTGTTCAGTTCGAGAATGACTGCGTCGCCGTCAGCGTAGGCGCGGCGAATCTCGGTCTGCAGTCCTTCAGGGAAGGCATTGCCGATTCCAGCCATGAACTTGACGATTTCCTCCTTGCCGCGTTTCAGTCCCGATACGCCCGGGATGTTGCCGGGTATGAGCCAGCTTACGTTGTCATCCAGAACCTCGAGCAGCGGCTTCAAGTCGCCCTTGCCTGTTCCGCTCCATGCTTTGATAACGATTTGTTTATTTTGTTCCGCTGTCATCGTATGTCGTCTACGTGCCGGCGCCCGGCGGCAGTGTCGTCTTCGCTCTTTACCGACCAGCAAAGCCGACCAATATCTGAACGGCTACTTGTCCCACAGTGAACCCCGCGAGATCGGTCGGTTACGTCCGATCGCGTCTCCGCCAGACTCCAGGAAACCGCAACTTGAGCAGTACCTGCCGCCGTCAGATGAACGAAGAGCACTGTTGCAGTGCGGGCAAAGTCCTATCGCCTTCTTGAATTGATTTATTCTACGTTGCCGGGATCGCTTGGATACGTCCCAGGCGAGATACGAAACCACAAGCACTCCAAATGCGAGCGCAGCGATGAGTTCAACAAGGTCGGGCGACATGAGATGCCATCGAAGACTTCGATCCCTGCATGGAATCCGGCACTTTGCTGAATATGCGCCAACGGCGTCCTTTTCGTCAAAGGCTTGCTCGTTGCTGAAAGGTACATGGTCAATCGAAAATCGCGTTGCGCCAGGCCACGCCCATTCGCAGCGCCAGAGGGGTTGCGTGAGGTCGAAGATGCGCGCCCGACGATGCGGAATGTTGGCGGAGTTTGCGGTCGTCTCAGCAGCGTTTCAGGAGCGTGGACGGCGATAAATCGAGAATTCGGCTTCGAGTTTGGCGGCGCGTTCCTGGATCGAGGAGAGACGCTGCGTCCCGAGTAGGAAATTCACCAGTTCGACATGGCCGACCTGTCCGCCGGGGCTGAGCACCTCGACGAGTTCCTCGATTAGGCTCGGAAACTTCTCACTGGGAATATAGTAATTCGCCCAGCCGAAGTTGCAGTGGCGATGGAGGATCTTGGCGATCGCCTTTTCCAGCAGCTCGCGCCGGTCGGTTGGATGGGCACGTTCGTCGCTCAATGAATTTCTCCGCTTAAGCAGGCTGTAGATAGATCACAGCCTGCTCTCCCTCTCTTATCTCTCCCGCGAATGAGCCGGGGAGAAGATTGAGGAAAGGAGCCGGCTTTCACGCAGGGTGTTGAACCAATATCCGCTATTAAATCGCTGGCATGCATTTTTTCAACACCCTGCAAGACAGCCGCGCTTCAGGCTTGCTTCTTGGCGGCCGGCTCGGCCCGCTCGTCCTCAGCCCACAGGATTTTACGATAATCGAACCTGAGACTTTCTATCACATTAAACTTGATTATTTCGAAATACGGCGAAAGGTCAAAATCGCGCGGGGTAACCAACGTCGGCGAGACCCGGCGCATCACGCCGTAGCTCCGCTCGCCGGCGCGCTGACGAATCCATCGAATACGACGATAACCGGCAGGACTGGGCAGCTCCGCGTATCGCGGGATGATCGGGAATCCTACCCGCTCGAAACATTGCGCGATAAGACTTGAACAGATGACGCTGGTCGGAAGTCCGCTCCCGAACTGCAGCGCCTGCATCCGCAGCCTGCGCGGGACCAGCGACACCGGAAGGAAATAGCGCGCCAGGTCGACTACATTCTTGATGTCGTAGGTGAACCCGACGTGGCGCAGCGCCTCTTCGATTGCGTCGCGCGTATCCGAGCCCGAGATATTGTACGGACGGCATACGCGGATATTGAAATCGCGATATTTGCCCAGCGGCGAAAGCACCACGCCGGTTTCGACCAGCGCCTCGACCAGCAGATGTTCCGCGTCCTCGCCGTAAGTCTTGCCGAACTCGGTCCGCTTCGACGGATTTCGCCGCAGGGGTTCATCGCCGACATAGAGCGCGACGTGGGACCACGAGCTTTGCGTCAGGTACTTGATGCATTCGCTGATGCGCTCGTTGCCCTCGACCAGCACCACGTCGCCCTTGCGGATATGGCGCTTGAGATTCGCCATATCGTTGGGGATTTGCAGCGTGTAATCGCTAAGCGGCTTGGTAAGCAGGCGCACCGCGAAATCGACGACCGCGTTTCTGACAGCGGTCAGCGGATGGCGCCATCGCGAGGGCACCGGCGGTATCGCCGGCGTTGTGGGCTCGATCTCCGGCATAGGGAACGCTCACACCCACTTTGACTATACGGAGGGCGGGCACGGGGAGACAAGCAACTTCTTCCACGCCTCTTCAACGGTCAGGGGGCGGTTCGAGCTATAGCGCGCGTTTACATCTTGAATTCGCCGACGATCCCGTAAAACGGAACAGTCACGACCTGCTGATCGGGATCGTCGGTCTTCACTTGCAGCTGCCCGCGTACCTGACCGTCGGGCGTCCCGCGCGCAAGCTGAACCGTTATCTTGTATTCCTTGCCCGGCT
>DASPQU010000365.1:0-3343 GCA_035624805.1 Binataceae bacterium (SeqCode)
CGGTAAGCGACGTTCCGACACCTCAATTGAGACGTGGGATGGGGTGAAGAAGATGCGCGGAGAACCGATGCGCTCTAGACTTCGATGCCCATGCGGCGCGCGATAATCTGCTTCATGATCTCGTTGGCGCCAGCATAAATAGGCATCGCGCGAACATCGGTGTAATCGCGGCAGATCTCGAATTCGCGCATGTAGCCGTATCCGCCGTGAAGCTGCACGCATTCATATGCGATTCGATTAGCCTTGTCGCTCGTCCACCATTTCGCCATCGATACTTCGGTGGTGAGATCGCGCTTGCCCTCGATGAAGTCGTCGATGAGTCCGTCGATAAACGCGCGCCCGATTTTCACCTCGGTCGCCATCTCGGCAATCTTGAACGCGCTGTTCTGGAAAGACGCGATCGGTTTTCCGAACGCTTTGCGTCCTTTAGTGTATTCGACAGTCTTATCCAGCATCCATTCCGAATATGCCTGACATCCGATCGCGACGATCAAGCGTTCGCGCTGGAGATTTTGCATTAGATATTTGAATCCTGCTCCTTCCACGCCGAGGAGATTCGAAGCGGGCACCCGACAATCCTCGAAAAAGAGCTCGGCTGTGTCCTGCCCATGGAGTCCCATCTTGTCGAGCTGACGATGCTTGATGAACCCGGGCGTTCCCGCTTCGACAACAATGAGGCTGACTCCGCCGTGACGCGCGTCGGTCTTGCCCGCCGCGGTTGTGCGCACGGCAAGGATAATGACGTCGCAGTTCATTCCGTTAGTGATGAAAATTTTCTGTCCGTTGATGATGTAGTTGTCACCGTCGCGGGCCGCAGTAGTTCGGATACCCGCGACATCCGAGCCGGCATCCGGCTCGCTCATCCCAAGCGCTGCGATGATTTCGCCGCTCACGCATCCCGGAAGCCATCGCGCCTTCTGCTCCGGCGTCCCGATCCGGTCGATATAGGGTGCTGCGATATCGGCGTGCACCGCCAGGCCTTCGGACAATCCCGACGAACCGGAGCGCACCATCTCTTCACGCACGATTGCGCTGTATCCGAAATCGACGCCGAAGCCTCCGTATTGAGAATCGATCCACGGCGCCAGAAATCCGGACTTGCCCAATTCAAGCCACGCTTCGCGCGGGATGCGTCGCGCCTCCTCCCATTTAAGGGCGTGGGGCTTGATGTGACGTTCGATGTGAGTGCGCAACGCTTCACGAAACGCGTTGTGTTCGGCGTCCAGATATTTCGGCGTCATCTAAAGGTAACTCCAACTTCGGATAGGCTTCGGGCTTTCCGAAGGATTTCACGCATTTCTTATCGTAACGACAAAATAATCGCGACTGGCGGGGCACAAGATGCACCAGACCTCGCACTGCGGTCGCTTTTGGGCGCACCGATTAGGTTCTGTATTGACTGAATGAGTCATTCAGTTATAATTGCGCACATGAAGGATGCGGAAAGCGATTCTCCGGGCAACCGAGCCGCGGTTTCACAGCGTCGCCGTACGAAGTTTCGTGCGATGCTTGTCCTCGCGGCGGCGACGCTGGTCGTCGGAATTGCTGTCGTGGCCTGGATCGCGCAGGGGCCGAAGATAGTTCGAATGGAAGATTCGCCCCTGGGCGGCTTCTTCGAGCCCGACAAGCTGACGATCCGTGCCGGAACGACGGTGCAATGGAAGAACTACGGCTTGATGGTGCACGACGCGACAGACCGTCGCGACCTCGCCGTGCGCGCGAGTGATGTCGACTATCCTGCCGGGGTCGGCCCGTTTGACTCTGGATTCCTGCCGCCAGGGCGCACCTTCAGCTACACGTTTACAGTCCCCGGAACCTACAAATACGTTTGTGTGCCTCACGAGCTGGGCGGAATGACGGGCCAGATAACCGTTACTAACGGATGGCTCTGGTGAGGTGACTGAAGGGTTCAGTCGTCGACGAGAAAAGAATGGCCAGGATCAGACCCGCCAATCGCATTTCAAGCCTTATCGACGCCGCGGTGCGCGTTTTTTCGGCGAAGGGATATCGCCGGGCGCAGATGGCCGACATCGCCCGCGAGATGGGCGTCTCGCCGGGACTGCTCTACAACTATGTCGAGAGCAAAGAGGCACTGTTTTATCTCGTCGTCGATCAAGGCATCGGTCAGGAGCCCTGTGGTGAGCCGCTCTCGCTCCCCGTGCGCACTCCCCCGCCTGGCGCGATCACCAAACGGATCGCCGAACGCTTTCGCAAAGAACTTGGAATGCCCGCGCTTTCCGCCGCGCTCAAGCACCCGCGTGCCGAGGATCCCTTGGCTGAGCTGGAAGCTGTCGTGCGCGAGCTCTATGCGAGCGCGTATCGCTATGGGGACGCGACCACGATGCTCGAGCGCTCCGCCCTCGACATGCCCGAGCTCGCGGCGCTGTTCTACGGCAAAATGCGTCCAAGCCTGGTATCGCGGCTCACACGCTTTATCGAATTGCGCATCGAGGCAGGACAGTTCCGGTGCGTGCCGTATCCCGCTGTCGCAGCGCGATTGATTCTCGAGACGGTCACTTGGTTTGCGCGCAATCGCCGGGGCGATCCCGCATCGCAAGACATCAGCGACCAGGTCGCCGAGGAAGCGACTGTTGACTTTCTCGTGAACTCGCTGGTGCCACCGTCGGCACGAGCGAGGACCGTGAGGCTCGAGAAACAAGCAGCGACGCATCGATAAAATCACAGGGAGATCCAGACCTATGAACAGAAGAGCATTTTTGAGGGCTATTGGGTCCGCCGCGCTAATTCCGCTTTTGCCGCGCGGCCTGTCGGCAGGCACGAGCTTCAGCCGCCGCCGTTCCACCGATGCAGCCTGGCCATCGGAGTCGGCCTGGAAGGGACTCAGCGACGCGGTCGGTGGAAATCTTATTCCGATAAAATCCCCGCTTTCGGCGTACAAGGCTGATCCCAACAGCGAGGCCTCAAAGCTTCTTTGGGAACAGCTTAGGAGCCCGTACTATATCGGCGAGCAGCCCGGACTCACCCAGACTTTGGGATGGCTCGACGCCTGGACCACTCAACCGAGCGTTTACGCGGTCGCTGCGAGAAATGCCAACGATATTGCTGCAGCGGTGAATTTTGCCCGCGAAAATAACCTGCGCCTGGTCGTAAAGGGGGGAGGCCATAGCTATCAGGGCACGTCCAATGCGCCTGATTCGCTTCTGATTTGGACGCGTCACATGAACGACATAACAATGCACGAGGCGTTTGTGCCGCAGGGATGCGAACACGCGATCCAGGCGCAACCTGCAGTTACGTTAGGCGCCGGGACGATCGACATACAGGCATATGAAGCGGTCACGACCAAAGGCGGAAAATACGTGCAAGGGGGAGGGTGCTTAAC
>DASPQU010000366.1:0-2993 GCA_035624805.1 Binataceae bacterium (SeqCode)
AACTCGCCGACCACGACCTGCAGCCCGCGCATCAGCGAATGCCCCGCTTCGAGCGACGATTTGATGAGGTCGAGCGCGAAGGGAAGCTGACGATTGAACATCCGCAGTCGCCGGCGGCGCTTCATCGAGACATACAGGATAGGCCCGGTCCCGAATCCCACGCTCATTGCAAGCGCGATCGTCGTGTCTCCCCACAGAACCCAGCCGAGCGCAGCGCCCGCAATAAAAAGGAATGCCATGAGGAGAACCACGTCACTGGCGCGTCGATAGATTCCGGCCTGCCACAGGCGCTGCTCGAACTTTTGCGTGAGATCGATTTTCTCCAGAAGCTGCACAAGCCTGCCGCGAAGATCATGGCGCGTGACAGCGCGCGTAGTCCGGAGAATCTCCTCGTCGTCCGATATCGCAGGGCGCGCGATTCGCTCCAGAAGCCGCCGGCGGATTGCGGTTTCGCCGGTGCGTCCGACCGCGAAATGCATCGCAAACGAGAGCACCGACATGAACACCAATGCCGCAAGTACGAGGTCCACGGTTTTACCGGGAACGCACCAGGCGCGCGTCAGACTTGAAACCGGAGGCTTCGAGGCGCTGGCTGTATGCGGAGCGAACGCCGGTAGCGCGAAACGTACCCACCGCGCGGCCGTCAGGAGCGGTCTCCGTGCGCACGAACTCGAACAGGTCCTGGGTCATTATGACCTCGCCTTCCATCCCGCTGATTTCAGAGATCTTCATCACCTTGCGCGAACCGTCCGACAGTCTTGATACGTGCGCGATAATGTTGATCGCGGCTGCTATCTGCTGACGCATCGCGCGCTGCGGAATCGAAACGCCCGACAGCAGCATCATCATTTCCAGCCTTCCCAGGCATTCGCGCGGACTATTGGCATGGATTGTCGCGAGGGAGCCGTCGTGACCGGTCGACATCGCCTGCAGCATGTCGAACACTTCTGCGCCCCGGACCTCGCCGACCACGATACGGTCCGGGCGCATCCGCAGCGTATTCTTCACGAGATCGCGCTGCGTCACCTCGCCTCTTCCCTCCAGATTCGGCGGCCGCGTCTCGAGTCGCACGACGTGGGGCTGCTGCAGCGACAGCTCGGCGGAGTCTTCGATCGTGACGATGCGCTCGTTCTCGGGCACGAACGCCGACAGGCAGTTCAGCATCGTGGTCTTGCCCGAGCCGGTGCCGCCGCAAATCAGGATGTTGAGCCGCGCGCGAACGATCGCGAGCAGGAATTCGACCATATCCCACGTGAGCGTGTCCTTCTTGACGAGCGACGCGATGTCGTAGCGATGGTGTCCGAAGCGGCGAATCGAGAGCGCCGGGCCGTCGAGCGCCAGCGGCGGGATGATCGCGTTGATTCGCGAACCGTCAGGCAGGCGCGCATCGACCATCGGCGATGCCTCATCGACGCGGCGGCCCACGCGCGAGACTATCCGGTCGATGATCAGCATTAGGTGCTGGTCGTCCTGGAACTGCACGTCCGAGAGATGGAGCTTGCCGCGTTTCTCGAAGTAAACCTGATGAGAGCCGTTGACGAGAACGTCGGTTATCTCGTCGTCGCGCAGCAACGGCTCGAGCGGACCCAGCCCGAGAAGCTCGTTCTTGATTTCCTCGATGAGGCGGGTCCTGTCCGATTCGGTCAGCAGACGGCCCTCGTCGTTGAGGATATCGGTAATCGCTGCAACCACCTTGTCCGCCACGATTGCGGGTTCGAGCGTTTCGAGCTTGGACACGTCGATCGTTTCGAACAGGCGGTTGTGCACTTTGATCTTGAGTCGTCGCGTGCCGTCCGAGAGCACGTCTGCGGTTCTTCGGCGCGCCGGGCCGATTGCGATCATCGAGCCCGCCGGTCCCGGATCGCCGGCACGTCCGCCCGATTGCCCCGTAAGTAGTCGCTGGCTTAGCCCCATGGTTAATTCGCCTGTCGAGAGAAAGCCGAGAAGAGCCGCGAAACGATTCCGTCGTGAGCCTCGGTCTCCTGCCGATGGGAATCGAATCGCACCGCCAGTTGCTCGAGCGCACGCGTGACGCCAGCGCCCGGCGCGGCCTTCCACAGCGTCTCTCCCGTTAATTCGGCCCGCTCCAACGCGCGATCATCGCGCGGTATTCGGGCCCATATTTCGCGACCGAGCGTGCTCTCCACCTGCCTGTCGCCGATCGCGCTGGACGGCGAAAATCGGTTCACAATGTAATGAGCTTCCAGCCCGTGGATTCCGAGGCGTTCGAACAGATCGATGAATCGCCACGCGCATCGAACAGAAACCACCGACTGGTTGAGAACGTACAGGAGATGATGCGACCGCTCCCACGCCGCGACCGCGTTCTCATCGATCCGCGCACCGCAGTCGACCACCACGTAGTCGAACATCTCGCGCATCTGATCCAGGATCGCGCCGATCGCAACATCGGTGACGATCTCGCCTTCTTCAATTTTTTTGGGTGCGGCCAACAGGTAAACGCCGGAGGAATGACGCGTCAGCGCGGACTCCAGTTGAATCGAATCAAGTCGGCGGTCGAGGCGAATCAACGGCAGGATGGTGACCTCGGGCTCCAGATTGAGCGTGACGCCGAGCGCCCCACTCTGCAGGTCGAGATCCATTAGAGCAACGCGCTTGGAACTCTGCTGACGAAGCGCAAGCGCCAGATTGGCCGCGATCGTCGTGACGCCCACGCCTCCCACGACGCTGGTGACCGATACAACGGTGCCGCCCTCACGTCTGTCGGCGCGCAGACGCGACTCGCTGATTTTGAGCAGCGCGCGCGTCAGGTCTCCGCCCTCCAGCGGCATGAAAATCAATTCGTCCGCGCCGGCTCGTATCACTCGCTTCATCAACCCGGGCGAGCGCTCCGCCAAAAGCGCGAACAGGACCGGACGCGGAGCCAGCGTCGCCTTGCGCTGCAGATAATCCATCGACGTCGATTCGTTGCCGTTGAACATCACCATCGAAACGTCGGCCGGCTGCGGTTCTTTGCCGTTGGGACGGCCGTC
>DASPQU010000367.1:0-7531 GCA_035624805.1 Binataceae bacterium (SeqCode)
GCGAATCGCGACGGCGATGGGCGAGTTCGCGCGACACTGCGCCCGCGCGACGATTGCGAACCAGCGACGGCGCCGAATGATCGGGTACGGTTTCGAGTTCCTCGAGCCACGCCGTCGATTCGCTGTCGCTCGGCGCACGGTAATCGCCGCGCGGTGAGAGCGAGCCGCCCGATCCGACTTTGGGCGCATTCGGAATCGCAGTGCGCTTGAACTGGCTCAGCTTGAAGAATCGATTCAGGAACGTCCGCAGATGGCGCTTGATCTCGCCGATGTCGTAGCTGTTACGAAGCTCGACGGGGATATCGGGCCATCCGCCGCGCTCGCGATCGCGCCAAGCGCAGTAGGCGATAAACGCGATCTTCGAGGGCGCGTATCCGAAGCGCAGCGTGTAGTAGAGGCTGAAATCGTGCAGCTCGTAAGGTCCGATCGCGGCCTCGGTATGCTGTCCGAGCTCGCCGTCGGGACCATCAGTCGACGGAATCAACTCAGGACTGATCGGTGTCGCGAGAATTTCTCCGAGCGTGCGGCTCGCATCCGCGCCAAGCTGTCCGGATTGCTGGACCCATCGGATGATGTGCTGAATGAGAGTCTTGGGGACGCTGGCGTTGACCGCGTAATGCGACATCTGATCGCCGACGCCATAGGTGCACCATCCCAGCGCCAGCTCGCTGAGATCGCCGGTGCCGACGACCAGCCCGTTATGAAGATTCGCGAGACGAAACAGATGACTGGTTCGTTCGCCCGCCTGCACATTTTCGAATGTCAAATCGTAGACGTGTTCGCCAGCGGAGTACGGATGCCCGATGTCGCGCAGCATCTGCGTCGACGCGGGCCGGATATCCATCTCGTGCGACTCGCATCCGATCGCCTGCATCAACGCGCGCGCCTGTTCCAGCGTGCGCTTGCTCGTCGCGAAACCAGGCATCGTGTAGGCGAGGATGTTGGAGCGCGGCAGCTTCAAGCGATCCATCGCACGCGCGCATACCAGCAGCGCCTGCGTTGAATCGAGTCCGCCCGACACTCCGATTACGACGCGCTTGATTCCCGTCGCGCGCAGCCGCGTCGCGAGTCCCTGCACCTGAATTTCGTAAACTTCGGAGCATCGCTCGTCGCGCCGCGCGGGATCGGAAGGCACGTAGGGGAATCTTTCGTACGAGCGCCCTGGCATCAGGCGCCCGGTGCGGGACAGCTCGATCGGCACATCGACCGTGCGAAACGTGCTGATCTCATCGCGCGCGGCATGCGCCGCGGCCGCGAACGTCGTCTGCCTGACACGTTCCTGCGAGAGGCGCTCCAGATCGATTTCGGCGCACAGGACCTGCGGTTCGTTGGAAAATCGCTTGGATTCCGCGAGCAGGTTGCCGTTTTCACAGATGAGAGCGTGACCGTCCCACGCGAGATCGGTCGTCGATTCACCCTCGCCGGCCGCGGAGTAGAGATAGGCGGCAAGACATCGCGAGGACTGACTCTCTACGAGCAAGCGCCGGTAATCCGCCTTGCCGATCGTCACGTTAGACGCCGACAGGTTGAGGATCACGGTGGCGCCGGCAAGCGACGCATACGAAGAAGGTGGAATCGGAACCCAAAGGTCCTCGCAGATTTCGACGTGGAAAACGAATCTCGGCTGGTCTTCGAGCCTGAACAGGATACGGCTGCCGAACGGAATATCGCTTTGGCCGGCGAGCGCGATTCGATCACGATGCGCGGCGTCGCCGGATGTGAACTGTCGCAATTCGTAGAATTCGCGATAGTTCGGCAAATAAGTCTTGGGAACGACGCCGAGAATCCGGCCGCGTGAAATGACCGCCGCGCAGTTGTGCAGCACGTTGTCGATCGCCAGCGGCAGCCCGACCACGCTCGCGATCTGAAGCTGGCGCGTCGATTCGACGATACGTCCAAGCTCGCGCACGCATCGGTCGAGGATTACGCGCTGTTGAAACAGGTCGTCGCACGAGTACGCGGAGAGTCCGAGTTCCGGAAAAAGTACGACCGCGGCTTTATCCGCGGCGGCGCGACGGATCAACTCGATGGTGCGCTCGGCGTTGTAGGCGGGATCGGCGACACGAATCGAGGGGACTGCGACGGCGACCCTCACGAAATCGTGATTGTTGAAATTGAAAAATTCCACGCCGGGCTTCACGTTATCGCATCCTGCCGAATTGACCTCGCGGTCACCTGGCTGATGTTACGGATATATAACGCTGGGGCGGGCGAAAAAAGGTCGTAAATCCGGCACTCAGCCCGTATCCAATGTGTGTCAGAACTCGATTGTCCACGGTTCGCGCACGCCGGCCTCGCACCATTCGCGCATCGCAGGCAACGCCCATACCGCGCGGCTGTAGCGCTCGCACACCGGATCGAGCTTGACGCCGTAAGTCGTGAACCGCGTCACGACAGGAGCATACATCGCGTCCGCGATTGTAAAATCGCCGAACAAGAATTCTCCGCTCGCGCCGAACTCCGCGCGGCATCCGTTCCAAATCGCAACGATTCTTTCGATATCCGCTGCGGCCTCGGGCGTCTGCTTGTGGTCGGGACGCGAGGCGCGCAGATCCATGCCCATCGTCTGGCGCAGATTCTGAAAACCAGAGTGCATCTCCGCGCTGATCGATCGTGCGCGCGCCCGCGCAGTGCGATCCTGCGGCCACAAGTGAGCGGCCGGAAACGATTCCGCCAGGTACTCGCATATCGCAAGCGAATCCCATATGGCCGCGCCGCGATGAATCAGCGTCGGCACTTTGCCCGACGGCGAATGCTTGAGAATTTCTGCTTTGCTCTCCGCACGATAAAGCGGAATCAGAATCTCTTCGAAGTCGATTCCGAGATGTTTCATAACCAGCCACGGGCGCATCGACCATGACGAGTAATTCTTGTTTCCGATTACGAGGATGAATTCAGCCATTCGCTCCAGCCTCTTCGCGCGATTCGATTTGCTACGCGGTCACGCCCGTCATCTTCGCGCTCATCTCCCACAGTCTGCGCGCGGCTTCTGCGTCGTGCGATTCCTTTGACGATTGTCGCTCGGCGCAATCGATGTAGTACTTCCCCGTCCGGCCTTCGACATCCCGCGACGACGCGAGCCAGATTTGGGTGCGAGCGCCCTTCTCCGGCGTTCTCATGAACGGCCCGAGTAGAGCTACCACGCCGCGAGCAAAAATCCCGTTGTTCTTGCCGAGATTCGTCGCGACCGCACCCGGATGGCAGCAGGTGACGGTTACGCCGGCGCCTTCGAGTCGACGCGCGAGTTCATAAGTGAAAAGTATGTTGGCGAGCTTCGATTGCGAGTACGAGCGCATCCAGCCGTATCCGTCGGCGAGGCCGGGATCGGTGAAGTTCATCGTGCCGCGCTGATGCAGATCGGAAGTGACATTGACGATGCGCGCCGGCGCGCTCTGCTTGATTCGATCGAGCAGCAGCATGGTGAGCATAAAATACGCGAGATGGTTGACGGCGAAGGTGCCCTCGATTCCGTCGCGCGTGATCTCGCGATTCATATTGACGACGCCTGCGTTGTTGACGAGCACGTGAAGGGGTTCGCCGCGCGCGAGGAATTCCCCCGCGAGCCTTCGAATGTCCGCCTGCGACGCAAGATCGCCGACAAGAAGCGTCACGTCGCGATTTCCGGTCCGCTCGGCGATCTCGGCGGCCAGTGCATCGCCGCGCCCGCGATCGCGGCAAACCAGGAACATCCGAGCGCCCATTTTGGCGAGCTCGATCGCCGTCACGCGCCCGATTCCATTGGTGACGCCTGTGACCATGCAGTTCTTGCCGCGAATCCACGATGCGTTCGAGGCTGGGTCCGCCACTGCACTCATTCGTTTTCTCCTCTCTCTCGGAAAATGGCCCTCACCCGGAGCAACAAATTGCTCCGACCTCTCCCTTATCCGGGAGAGGTTCTGCAAAGTTTGGCCGCATTACCCGAACAATCGCTTGCTTGCGATCGCTGCGCCGTCGGAGAGCGCGCGCAGCTTGAGCCATACAACTTCTCGCGCGACTTCGCCCAGGCCGGCGGACGTATCGAATCCGCAATCCGTCGCGGCCATGATGCGACGCGGGTCGCCGATCACTTTGGCGGCGCGCTCGATTCGATCCGCGACGACTTCGGGATGCTCAACATAGTTCGTGGTCGTGTCGATCGCGCCGACGATCAGGTCCATCGATTGGGGAAGGCGAAGGCGCGCGAAGCATCGATACTCGTGCTCGTGTCGCGGATTCGCCATCGAGAGCAGAATCGCTCCGACGCGCGCCGGATAGAGATGCTCGACGATATCCTCGAGAGCAACGTCGTCGTCGTGCGGGCCTTCATAGTTTCCCCAGCATACGTGAAGCCGCACGCGATCGGGCGCGATACCGGTCAGCGCGCGATTAATCGCCGCGACAACGGCGGCGATGAAGCTCAGGAAATCCGACAAAGGTCGCGCGGCAAACGAGGTATGACGCTCCATCGCAAGGTCGGGCGCGTCGATCTGGAGAACGTATCCCGCGTCAACGATCGTGCGATATTCGACCGCGAGCGCATCGGCGAGCGCATTCACATAGTCGGCGAGCGACGGGTAGTGCTCGTTGAGCATCGCGGCGGCGACTATCCCGGGCGAAGGAGCCGTCATGAAAGTTTCCACGAAGCTTTTCGTTTGCTCGGAAAGGATGCGCCGGAAGTCGTCGCATTCCTTTTTGACCTGCGCCTGGCCGGTGTACTTCACATCGCCGGTCGCCTTGGGCGGATGGAGAAGATCAACCCTGATCCGGCTCAGCAACTCCCTGCGCAGAGCGAGAAAGCTCGGATAATGAACGATGTCGCGCATGAACGGGCGGTCGCCGCGCCCGGAAAAACCCGACATGCGATGCTGCACGTAGGTGAAGAAGCTTTCGCGCGATTGCTCCCCGTTGTTGCCGACGTCGATTCCTGCTTCGAGCTGATGCGCAACCACGTCGCGCGTCGCGGCGAGCGAGAGTTCGTCGAGGGCGCGTTCGTCGAGGGGTTCGTTGCGACTCTTTTTGCCGAGCATCTCAACGAGGGCCGTCGGTCGCGGCAGGCTTCCGGCATGGGTGGTCAATATTCGCTTGTCGCTGCGCAGCATCGTGACCTCATTCGGCGGAGTTGGATGGAGAGCACAATACTATGATGGAGGGGCGCAGCCGCAACCGGGAAAGTTGGTCGCTAGCGAGCGTCTAGACGAACGGACATCTGCACCCCCTTCCTAACCTTCCCCCGCGGCAAAACGCGGGGGCAGGGAACAAAAGAAAACGCCGGCGCGGGGAGATGCGCCGGCGTTTCGCGCGGTCGAGGTAATCGCGCTGTCAGCGGGCGGCCGCGGACATCGTCGGTCCGACATTCTTGAAATACGGAATCACGTATTTCCCGATCATCTTGATCGTATCCATGATCGCCGCGTGCGGCATACGTCCCGCCTGCACCAGCAGCAGCAGCTCGTCGATTCCCGCGTCGGGATATTTCTGCACCGCCTTGATGCAATCGTCCGGGTTGCCGCAAATGACCGTTCCGGCCTGCGATGCAGCCTCGATATTGAACGCGCTCGCTTCGAGCGGCTGGGCGGGGAGCGGCGCGTTCGGATCGCGCTTGCCACCCTGCGACGAGATCAGTGCGTCGGTGATGTTCGCATAGTACTGATAGGACTTCGCCTTCTTGGGAATGTAGAGCTTCTGCCCGAGATCCCAGAAATAGCGCATGTGCGGAGTCGCGATATCGTAGGCCTTCTGTCGCGTCTCGGCGCAGCAAGCCATCGCGGACGACGCGACCTGGTTGTTGACGAATGCGCCCGCCGGATCGGTGCATTTCGCCGCTGCGTCGCGATAGAGCTTAAGCTGCGCCTCGAGCATCCCGGGCGCCAGGAAGCCAAACGAGAGCAGGCCGAGACCCAGCCTCCCCGCGCGCTCGAAGCTCGAAGGTTGCGTCGCGGCGTGCCACATCGGGGGATGCGGTTTCTGAATCGGCTTGGGCAATACGGAGCGCTCCGGCATCTTCAGATACTTGCCGTCGAAGCTGACCGTCTCGTTCATCCACATCTTCGGGATGGCGCGGACCGATTCCTCCCACTGATCGAGCGTAATGTCGGGATCGATATTGAATCCGCCGAGTTCCTGCTCGGTGATCGAACGGCCGGTTCCGAATTCGACGCGCCCGTCGCTCAAGATGTCGAGGACGGCGGCGCGCTCCGCCGCGCGAACGGGATGGTTGTACGCGAAGGGAAGAAGAACGACGCCGTGGCCGATACGAATCCGCTTGGTGCGCTGGCTAATCGCGCCGAAGAAGACCTCGGGAGCACTGCTATGGGAGTACTCAGTCAGGAAGTGATGTTCGACGCACCATACGGCGTGAAATCCCATCTCTTCTGCGAGTTCAATCTGGGCGATCGCCTGCCAGTATGTGTCGTACTCGGAGCGTTCGTGCCAGGGTTTAACCATCTGGAGTTCATAGATCAGTGAGATGCGCATCGACGGCGGTCCTCCTGCGATTCAGGTGATTTCGGCTCTTTACGCAACATACGTGCCGCCTTTTGCAACAGAATCGCTTGGGAATCGATTTCTTTGCTGACGCGGATGGAGGCAAATGGCGCTATTGGTTACGGAGCTTTCGGAGAGCGCAACATGCCTTTCCTTGTTTGTCTGTAAAAAGATTTAATCATCGATTAATGCAAAAGTAGCGGCTTTAATATTCAAATGCTGCTAAGGTCGCCTTGGACCTCGTCAGGCCCTTTCTTGCTTCGCTGTGGTCCGTGACGGGCGGGCCGTTGGAGGTCTAACTGGCCATGACTGCTCGAATTGTTGTTCTGGGATCGAATTTCGCCGGCCTGACCGCCGCATTGGAACTCAATGAACGCCTTGGCAAAGCCGCGAAGCTGACAGTCATCTCGAAAGACGACGCGTTCGTCTTTACTCCGGAGCTGATCAAAATCGCTTTCGGGTTGGCGCGTCGTGTCGACGCGATTTTCCCGTTGCGAGAGACGATGGAAGCGCGTGGTATCGCTTTTCGCGTCGGCTCTGTCGAGAAAATCGATTTGGCGCAGCATTGCGTTTTAGCCAAAGGCGAAGCGCCTTACGACTACCTGGTCATCGCCGCCGGTTCGAAGCCCGTATATGAGTCAGTGCCGGGACTGGGACCGTTCAAGGGTTTCACGCATTCGATTTTCACGATCGACGAAGCGGAGATGGCCGCGGCGGCGCTGAGCGAGTTCGCGAAAAATCCCGGACCGGTCGTGATCGGAGCGTTGCCCGGCAGTTCCTTTTTCTGGCTCGTTTACGAGTTTCTGTTCAACATGGCGCACTATGTGCGCGATCGCGGTCTCGACAATTCTCCGATCACATACGTCACTCCCGAGCCTTACATCGGACACTTCGGCATCGGAGGCTACGGGCCCGCGACGCGGGCGGCAAAAGGCCTATGCGAGAGTTTGGGAATCAAGCATGAAACCAACGCCGCCATCCGCGAGATCACGCGCGATGTCGTCCGGCTCGCTGACGGGCGCGAGTTTCCGTTCCGTTTCGCGATGCTCGCGCCCAATTCAATCGGAAT
>DASPQU010000368.1:0-3280 GCA_035624805.1 Binataceae bacterium (SeqCode)
TCGTCCCTTCGATCATTCCGTGCAGCGTAACTGCCGACATAGGTCCCGCCTGCGCCTTGGCTCGTGGGCTCGCCGCGGATTCGCCGGGCTTCAGCACGCAACCAAGTGCAAAGGCGGTCTTGAACATCGTTGATGGATCGCGGCCGACCTCCTTGCACGCCTGAGAAATCATCTCCGATTCTTTCGCCGCTCGCGGAATCGAGGCGGTGAATGTTATCCATCCGTCAGCGATTTCGGCGGTTAGTTTGCGCGCCTTGGGCGCGAATGCCGAGATGTGGAGCGGGATTTTGTCCTTGATGTTGATCAACCCAAACTCGGGATTGAGCTCGCGGATTTTCTTGCGCTCGCCTTCGAACTCCCATTCCACCACCTCGCCCTTGAGCAGGCCGTACACGACGCGAATGTACTCGCGCATTTCGGAGAGCTTCATCGGACCGAGCCCCATCGTGTTGCGGGCGGTGAAGCCCGTACCGACTCCGAATACGACCCGCCCGGGCGCGAGTTTGTTGATCGTCGCGAGCGCGGTCGCGCATACGGGCGCAATTCGATTCGTCGGGACGATAACACCCGTTCCCAGTTTGATTTTCGAGGTGTGCTCGGCGGCCAGAGCCATCGAAACGTAGATATCAGGCGCAAGAAGCTGCGAATCGTAAAACCAGGCGTGCGTGAATCCCAGTTCCTCGGCGCGCTTGACCGTCTTCCACGCATCCACGTTCGACACAAGGGCGATTCCGAATTCCATGCGACGTCACCTCAGTCGAGATCAGTAGCACGGTAAAATCGCGATTCAAAAGCCGCGGAGTTTGAGATATTCCCGATACGAGGAGACCGCCGGAAATGACAAAACTATACGAACATCCGTTTTCGCCGTATGCGCAGAAAGTCAAAATCGCGCTGTACGAGAAGAACGTCCCGTTCGAACTCGAAGTGCCCAACGCTTTCAGCGGCGCCGCCACCGAATACTCAAAACTGAACCCGCGTCTCGAAGTGCCGACGCTGGTTGACGACGGCCTCGCGATTTTCGATTCGACGATCATTCTCGAATACGTCGAGCAGAAATGGCCGGCGCCCGCGATGTTGCCGGCGTCCGCTCGCGATCGCGCGCGGGTGCGGATGATCGAGGAAATCTGCGACACCTATTACGAGGCGATCAACTGGGGCCTGATGGAGGTCCGCGTATGGGGCCGCGCAACAGGAGATCTTGCCGTGCGCTTGACGCGTCGCGCCGAGGAACAGACTGCCGGTGTCTATCGGTGGCTCGAACGCGAGCTTGGAAGTAGCGAGTTTTTCAACGGATCATCCTTCGGATGGGGCGATCTGAGCGTCTTTCCCTTCATGAACGGATCGGTCGTTTGGGGACTACCGCCGAAAGAAGGATCATCGCTTGCGAAATGGCTGCAACGGGTGACCGCAAGACAAAGTGTGCGCAAAACCGTCGAGGCCGCGCGCGAATTCCAGGGCGGCCTTGATACTCTTCAGGAGATGCTCAAGACGGGAGCCTTCAAGCGCCAATATCGCGACCATCGGTTGGAATGGATGGTGCGATCGGGCGGCATCGAGGTAGTGCTTGAGGGGCTGAAGAAGAACAACATCCGCTTCCAGGCGGAAATGGGCTGAAAATCAAAGCCGAGCTCTGTTAGCAAAAAGTCAGGCGCGGGCTGATGCCCGCGCCTGAACTTTTGCAATTCCGATACCCGCGATTTTGGCGGTTGGCGCGCACGACGGACGGGCAGGGACGCCCATCCTGCTGATTCTATTTGACCGCTACGAAACGGAATGCGTCTCCTTTGGAGATGATCTTTCCGCACGACGGCGTCGCGAAGTGCGTCCCGAAGACGACAACGTCCTTGTCGGCGTACCGTTCGCAGAAGGCGCGGCGTGTCTTCTTCGCCATCGCGCCATCCGAATCGAAATTGTCGTCCCACTCGGGATACGCGCACTGAATCGGATGATGCATCAGATCGCCGGTGATCACCGCATTCTGACCCTTGGATGAAATCCGCACGGCATGATGGCCGGGAGTATGGCCGGGCGTGGGCTCGAGCCAGACCTCATCGGTGATCTTGTGCGTGGATTCAACGAGGTCCGCCATCCCGCGATCGATTACCGGACGCACCGAATCATCCACCGGGTCTTTCATGAACGGGTCGGTGACCTTCGAGAAGAAGTCCCATTCGGTGCCGCCGATAATGTAGCGCGCGTTGTCGAAGGTCGGAACCCATTTGCCGTCCTTGAGCATCGTGTTCCATCCCACGTGATCGATGTGCAAATGGGTGCAAATGACGTGATCGATCGATTCGCGTTTGTAGCCGATCTTCTGCAGGTCGTTAAGGAAGGGCAGTTGCAGCTTGTTCCATTCCGGGTTGGCGCGGATCTTGTCGTTGCCGATACACGTATCGACGATGATCTTCTTGCCTTTTGATTCGATTACCAGCGCATGGATGCTCATCCTGAGCTTGCCGGTCTCATCGGAGAAAATCGGAGAGAGCCAGTCCGCCTCCTGGCGCATTCGCTCTGCGGTCGCGTTGGGCAGGATGAACGTGCCATCCCAAGGAGCCTCGCTCTCGATAATGCGGCTGATTTTGACATCGCCGATATTCCATTGACTTGCCATGTAGAAGAACCTCCTGCTGGGTCGGCAAACCTTAGCTTGACCGCGGTCGAACGTACAAATGCCGGACGCTCGGCGGATCAAAGCTTCTTATGCAGGGGAACCTATCCGGGCGCTCAGCAGCACATCCGGTCGACCACGCGCAGGATGAGATCCGTGCCGCGCTCGAATGCGGCGCGCGAGATGCTTTCGTTTGGTTGATGGGCTTGCGCGAAATCTCCTGGTCCGCAAATCAGCGAGTTGATGCCCGACAGCTCGAACCATCCTCCGTCGGTGCCGAAAACCGCGCCGCCCGAAATCGACGTGCCCATGATGTCGAACAGCGCTGCTTCGAGCGCCGTCTTGCGCGGCGAGTTCAGCGGAGGGACGACCATCGGCGGACTGATCGTCAGCGTCGCAGGACACTCGCCGAGTGCGTAATCGTGAAGATCGATCGCGGAAATCCGCCGCACTGCCTCGTTATACAAGGCGAGCGCATCCGCGTCGGGCAATGATCTATAGCTGACGCGCAGCTTGCATTCCTCGGCGATCATATTGAGCGCGATTCCGCCGGAGATCGTGCCGACGTTGAGCACATCCGTGGGCGCGTCGGGAAATACCTCCGTATATCGGGGGTCGATCGCCTCCGCACGTTCCGCCTGGAGCCGCCCGATGCATTGCAGAACCTTG
>DASPQU010000369.1:0-3793 GCA_035624805.1 Binataceae bacterium (SeqCode)
CGAAAATCAGAATCAGCGGCTGATTCAGGCTTTCGCGCAGCAGGATTCGTTTCACCGCTTCGCGCGTGCGACGACGTCGAATCTGCGCGTCCATCTCGGCCAGCGTCGAGTCGGAATACGGCAGCGCGAACATCGCGAACAGAAACGGCAGCGTATCTTCCAGCGCCCTATCGAGAGCCAGCAGCTTGCCCGTCATCTTCTCGCGCTTCAGCCGTTCATCGTCGCGATCGCCGATCCGAAAATAATTCTTGAGCAGCTCGATAACGGGCAGATACGCCGTCGCGCGGCCGTGCGATACCGATACCGCCTCAAGGACGACGGTGTCCGACGGCGCCATCTGTTTGAATTCGTAGAACAGCCGCGACTTGCCGATTCCCGGATCGGCCACGGCTGCGACGATCTGGCCGTGTCCCCCGCGTGCGCTATGCAGCGCACGCTTGAGCTCCGCGATCTCGTGCTCGCGTCCGATAAAATGCGACAGACCCCGGCTGGCGGATCGTTGAAGTCGCGTGCGAAGGGGACCGATTCCGGCAACCTCATAGACATTGACGGGCTCGGTCACGCCTTTGACGCGAGCCGGTCCGAGCGGGTGCATCTCGAAGAAACCCGCCACCAGCCGATAAGTGTTCTCGGTTATCGCTATCGCTCCGGTCGGGGCGAGCGCTTGCATCCGCGCCGCAAGACTCGTCGCATGTCCGATAGGCGTGTACTCGACGTGCCTGTCGTCGGTGCGAATCGATCGCACGACGACCTCTCCGGTGTTGACGCCGATACGAATTTCGATCGGCGACGAGCCCTGCTCTCTCAGGCGCGCCGAATAGCGTCGCATCTCGTCCTGCATCCGCAGCGCTGCGTAGAGGGCGCGATGGGCATGGTCCTCACGGGCGGTGGGCGCGCCGAACAGTGCGAATACGCCGTCGCCGGTGGATTGCACGACGTAACCGTCGTATCGATGCGTCGCTTCGATCATCAGCTCGAGCGCGGGATCGACTAGCGCGCGCGCCTGCTCGGGATCGAGATCCTCCATGAGGTCCATCGACCCTTTGATATCGGCGAAGAGCGCGGTGACGGTCTTCTTTTCGCCTTCCGGGATGCGCTCTCCGCGCGTGGAAGTATCGATGGTTATGCGCGCGTCATCGCTGCCGACACGCTCGGACGATTTTGGTGATTCGGGCTGATCCGCAGCGACGCTCGCGAGCGACGCGCCGCAATCGGCACAGAATTTTGCAGACGGCGCCGTTTCGGCCCCGCATTTCGCACATCGCGCGACGAGCGGACTCCCGCATTCGGCGCAAAATTTCTTTCCCGGCGGACTCTCGACGCCGCACTTCGGACACCGCATCGATTGTTACTGTGCCTCGCCCGCATCGCGCGCGCCAGCACATAAGAGACCCGATGGTTTGAGGATATTTCCCCGCAGGAATCGGTTCGTGTAGCGTGTACGTTCGTTTCAGCGCCTCGGCGCGATCCGCGCAGTTAAACGCGAATGCCGGGGTAACCGAGAGAAATCACGATGGACAAAACATCTGAAACTCATGCGACGAGCTTACCGGCCAGGTTTGTGAAGCTATGGGTTGATCTGCTCCGCGAGCTGGCGCCCAAGGTGCTGTTCTTCTTTTTTTCCTTTTTGCTGATCTTCACGCTGTTCAAGATGCTCGTGATTCAGTCGTCGGTCGAGTTCTCCGCCTTCGCCAAAGCCGCGGTTGGGGCATTGGTTTTGGGCAAAGTGGTCGCCCTTCTGGATTGGGCTGAGTCGGGATACAGGTTCGAGAACTATCGCCGTGTTGCGGTGATTCTTGCCAAGACCATCGTTTACGCGCTCGTGGTGCTAACGTTCGTGACAGGCGAACGAATACTGGAGGCGTTCCGCAGGGAAAGGAGCTTCAGCGCCGCGATCGATTTCATGATCGAAAATGCGAGCTTCCATCGCTCATTCGGACTGGTGCTCCTCATCAGCACCGTGGTCGGCGTTTACCTTACGATGCAGGAAATCGACAAGGCGGTGGGCGAAGGAATGCTGCTCAAGTTTCTTTTGGGGCGCCCTGCAGACGAGCAAAGAACCGTTTAAGAGATACACTCCGGTCTCGCGCGGACAGCCTTGGCAATTCCTATCGACCGGCGCAGCAACAAGTACCGTCAAGAGCAGAACGTAGCCAAGAATTGACTTGCGCATGAGACACCTCGCGTGTACGCGATGAACTTATCGCGCTGCTAACCGAGAGTGTCAAACGCCGGCGATGAGTAATGCCGTGCCGGGGTATGTGATCGCAGGTCGAGCCCTTCAGTGCGAACTCGCGGTCGCGGAACCGCCCTGGCCTTCCTCGTAGTCGATATCAAACTCGGTTCCACGCACCGCTGCGACCGCATTCGGCGTATGAACCTCAAAGGTCGGCTTGTTGCCGCGCATCGCGCCGGTGATGAGCGCATGAAGCTTGCCGCCGAACAGTCCCACTTTGCTCGGAGCGCCGACTCCGTTGATCATCACGCTATCGTCGATGGTCAGGGTCCCGTTTTGATCCAGCCGCAAGAGGCTGTTGTCGATCATCCCGATCGTAACCGAGCTGTTTGCCTGTGTGGTGATTTTGTCGTGCAGCAGGATCGGCATTTGATTCGTGACGTCCAGCGTCGAGCCGCCGCGCAGAACCTTCGCAACGCCTGTGACTTCCGTGACAGTACCGATCTGGGTTTGCGCGCGAGCGATGTGCGGGAGCAGCGCCATTGCGATAATCGCGGTTGCAAAGAGGATCGCTAACCGTGCGAAAACCGGCCTTCTGCGAGCCCGCAATGAGGTCACGTTCATTGGTCGTCCTCCTCGCCAGGTTGTCGAGCGATCAATCTTATCTCGAATTCTTTCGAAGCTCGAACTGCGGCCCTATCCGCCGATCTGATACATCGACTAAGTGTTTCCTTGGCTGTCCAGCGGTTATCAATCCGTCGTTCGTCGAAGTGTTTGTCGTCTTCCGTTGTCGCCTGCGTCCACTGCTGTGCAGCGCTGTGGCTATCAAATTGGCTGTCAAACACTTCCCTAGAAATCATATTTCGAATGGGGCCTCCTTTCCAGCCGAGCCGACGCCTACCCCTAAGAAAGCATGCTTTTCGCGCTAACGGCGCGCAGGAGGTAGCAGCGGTCGCCTTGCACAGTTTCGGTCGAAATCCCAACTTCAAATCCCCTTGGGCCAATGCCCGCATTGGTGCAATTCCCGTAAGCACTGGTGAAGCACCGTCCAAGGAATCGGCGGGTACGGTGCGCCCTCCTCTCTGAACACGTCAAACGCGGCACCGTATATGCGACTGCAGCGGTCGCAGTCGCGGATATGTTCGAGTGCGGCAAGCATACCCTTGATAGCCTGCACCGCTTGGTAGTAGCTCATCAGAGCCGTTTAGAGCCTCCGTGATTGAACTATTCGATGGATCAGGAAAAGGCCCTCGTCGAGCTGGGGGTATCCTCGCGAGAGCCTTATAACGTCGTGCCGTCGCGGATTGCCCCTTGGCGACGCCGGCTCAGATCCTAGCGTCCGGCCACGTGTGCGCCAAACAAAAGAGAAAGGCCCGCATTTTCAGAGAGGAAATGGGGGCCATCATCTCCGTGCGCGGGCCAAGTGGTCAGCGGGGAGTCGGGGCAACGACACCCTCGGTGTTTAGCAAAAACAGAACTGTCACATCGCGGGTCGCGGAGCCTTCGAGAAGCTGTCGCCGGAGCCGCAACTGCACGCGCCGGTTCCCGAGCCATTTGTTATCAGGAACCAGCAGACATCGAGCAAGCTTTCGAGATGCGCACCGTCAACATCACCGG
>DASPQU010000370.1:0-9285 GCA_035624805.1 Binataceae bacterium (SeqCode)
TATCGTCCCAGCGCGATATGAAGTCCGCGTCCGCCGGGCGGAAAGAGCGTAGGCTCCGGATAAAGTTCTTCGAGGCGCATCGCGATTCGATCGGAATCGCTGACCGTCTCGCGCGAGGACAGCGTGACCGCGGGAACCATGATTTGGCCGGATGCGGCCAGGAGTTCCTTGCGTTCGAGGTAGTCGATTTCGACGATTTCGAATTCGACCCCCTTGTATTCCAGTATCTTTCGCACCTTGGCGCAGTATGGGCTGGATTGGAATTGGAAGAGCCGCGCTTTCATCGCTTCAATGCCTCAGCATCGCCGCCATCGTCGTGGCGTTCATTATTCCGAAATTGCGATAGCAATTATTGAAGATCACGTAGGCGCGCGAAACTCCCTGATGCCCGAGTTTCTTCAGGTCCTCGGCGCGATCGGCAAGCTCGCGCTCGCTGTAAAGATACTTGAAACGATCGGCGGCCGTGCCTCCGCGATGGAGCCAGTTTTCACGACTGCGTCCGTGAAATCGCACGTACGCATCGGGACCAGTCGCTGCCATGAACGACGGCACGATCGATTTGTCCTGCGGAGCGTCGATGGAGACGTAGCAAAGACCATTCGCGCGAAGAAAATCGAACGTAGTTTTGCGCTGCGCGTCGGTTGCGACCCAACTGGGATGGCGGAATTCGATTGCGAGCGACGCGCCCGGCATCCGCGCAGGTAGCGACTCGATGTAATCGAAGTTCGATTTCTTGCAGACGAAGTACGGCGGGAACTGAAATAGAATCTTTCCGAGCGAGCCGCCTGCGCTCGCGTCCGCCTCGCGCAGCGGTCGCATTGCACTCCAGAACATTTGAAACGCCATATCGAGTGCGTCAGGCGGCGGGAAACCAAGGCGCCTTTCGGATCGCGATGCGGCTGGGAGCATCGCCTTGATGTCCTTGGGAAGTCGAGTGGCATCCGCATGATGCTGCGTCAGCCATGCAAAGGCTTTGATGTTGAAAACGAATCCCGGCGGCGTGCGTTCGCGCCATAACTGCGCGTTGCGCTCGGCGGGAATCGCGTAATAGCTCGAATCGACCTCGACGGTGCGGAACTGCGACGCATAGAAACGCAAACGCTCGTCGGCGGTTTTCATCGACGCGGGATAAAAATCGGTCGTTTCTACGAGCGTCTTATCCGTCCACGACGCGGTTCCGACGAGAAATTCGGTCTGGGGCTTGCTCATCGCGCACTGCTCGCGAAATATCTCAGCACTTCGTCGAGATCGATCGCGTCAAAAGATTTTCGGACGATATCGGCCGCCGCAAGCTGCGATCGCGATCCCGTATGCTCGACCGCGAGCACGCGCATCCCGGCGCGATGCGCCGCCTCGATCCCGGCGGCGGTGTCTTCAACCACGAGGCACTCGCGCGGTTCGATCGGAGGGCGCTGGCGAAGGACAAAGCCGAACCTGCCGAGCGCGGTGACGAATCCGTCGGGCTCGGGCTTGCCGCGTTCGACATCCTCGACCGCGATAACGTCGATGAACAAGTCGCGAATGCCGGCACGTTTGAGAATCATTTCCGCTTCGACGCGAAGCGTGCCCGTCACGAGGATCAGCGGAAACCGCTCTGCGCATTTGCGGACGAAATCTGCCGCACCCGCGAACATCACATCGCGCTCGCCGAGAAGTTCCTGATAGGCTGCGGCCTTGCGATGCATCAGCTTCTGAATTGATTCGGCGTCGGGCGCGCGCCCGCTGTTCGCGAGCACCGTCACGAAGCAATCGTGATCGGTCAGGCCGATATAGCGTGCAAAGTATTCGTCGCGCGAAAGCTCGATACCCTCTCTCGCGAGAACTTCGGCGAAGGCTGCGTAATGAAGCGGTTCGGAATCGGCGAGCGTTCCGTCGAGATCGAAGATGACCGCGCGAATCACGACGCGATCTTAGCGTGCCCCGGCTCACGAGCCGAAGCGCGCGATAATCGGGACGATCGCGGTTTGCGCGGGCGCCTCGCTGACAATCGCGCGGCCGTTTTCGATAACGACATCGGTTTCACTGCGAACCCCGAATCGTCCTTCAAGATAAATTCCCGGCTCGACTGAAAAACACGTGTTCTCGATAAGTCGGCGATGATCGTCAGTTTCGAGTGAATCGAGATTCGCGCCGGCGCCGTGAACCTCGCGCCCGATCGAGTGTCCCGTGCGATGAACAAAGTTCGCGCCGAACCCGGGGCGCTCGATAACCTCGCGCGCCGCGCGGTCAGCCTCGCGTCCTGTCACCGCTTGTCCGGATGCGACGCGCTCCTGAATCAGGCGGACGGCGGCGTCGCGCGCGTCGGCGACGATTGCGAAAACGCGTGCGTGTGCTTCGGGAATTTTATCGCCGACGAATCCGACCCACGTGAAGTCCGCGTAAATGCGTTCGGCTTCGGGCTCGCGCGCCCAGAGATCGATCAATACAAAGTCGCCACGTTTGATTTCGTCGCTGGTCCCCGGCGCAGGGGCGTAATGCGGATCGGCGCTGTGCGCGTTGACGGCCACGATCGGCGGATCGTGCGTGAACAGTCCGCGCTGGGCAAAGCGCGACATGATGAACGACCGGATCGAGTGTTCGGTCGGACGCTCGCGCGTGCCAACTGCACGAGCAATTTCAGCGAAGCTCTCGTCGACGATTGCGCGCAGATGACGTGCAGCGCGACGATGGCTCTCGATCTGTGCGGCGGTGAGCGTTGCTTCGAAGCGTTGAATCAGGTCCGCCGACGAAACGATCTCGACGCCCGTTGTGCGAACCAGATCGAGCGTGCCCCCATCGACGCGCGACACATATGGAATCGCGCAGTCGGGCGAGTAATTCATCGCGATTCGACGCGAACCGGCGAGAATCGTCGCCAGGCCGGCACGCATCTCCGCGCCCGAGCGATAAACGATCTTTTGCCCGGGCGCGAGTGCGTCGAGGCGATGCGGCTCGACGGCCGAGACGAGCGCGCGGGCCGAGCCATCGCTGCGAACGAAACAGAACCATCGCCGCGTCGCGATCGCGTTCTGGTCGACTCTTAGCACCCGATAGGCAATCGGATCGCTCATCCGAAAATCGTAGAAGAGCCATCCGTCGAGTTTCGCTTCTTCGAGCGCCGCGCCGATTCTTTCGAGTTGGGTCACGGGTTTCGGCTCTCCGGCGCATGGGCGAAGCGCGCCCCCCATGCGTGAACGTGTTCGGGATCGATTCGCACGATCGGATTATGGTCGGGCGCGAGGCTCATCGCGCGGTACTGCGCATATTTGTCGCGCAGATGCCTTAGCGCGAGCATATACTCTTCGGGATCGTCGACGATTTGCGCGACGCCGTGGATCATCACGTAGGCAAGCTGGGTCCAGTCTTCCTCGTAATGGTCGACAAGGACGGCGACGTTCGGGTTTTCCGCGATGTTGCGCATGCGCTTGATCCCGGTCCCCGCGCGGCGTTTGGGTTTTTCGTCGATAACGAAATACAGCCGCGCGCCGTCGAACCAGAAGCACAGCGGAACGTTATGCGGACGGCCTTCGCGATCGGCAGTCGCCAGATGGGCGACCCGCGCGCTGATGATGAAGTCGGCGACGCGGTCGTCGGCGAAATCCGTCAGTGGGTTGGCAGCCATCGTCATTCTCCGAGCAAAGCAAGCGAGCGCTCGGCGGCACGCGCGAGCGAGGCATCGTCACTTTTCGCGGCGCGCCGCAGAGCCGCTGCTACGCGTGCGGATTTTTTGCCGATGCGTCCCAGTGCGATCGCGGCGCCACGGCGCACGCCCGCGTCCGGATCCGATTCAAGCATCTCCAGCGTTATTTCCGTGGCGACAGAAGCGTTCGCGCCGACGCATCGCGACAGAATTGCGAGCGCCGCAAGCCGCAGCGCGGGATGGCTCGCGCGTGCCGCCTGGGTCGCGCGCGCCATCACCTCGGGACCGGACGCGCCCAGATCGCGCAGGCAGTAAAGCGCCATCTTGCGAGCGTCGATTCCGGCGTCGTCCCTGATCGCAACGAGAGCGTCACGCATCGGCGCCGGCTGCTCACCGCCGACGCGAATGATCAGTTCCGCCGCCGCCCATCGGATATCGCCGTCGCGATTTCCGATCGCTTCGATAAGCGCGGGTATCACGTCCACGCCAAGCGCACCGTCGATCATTCCCAGCGTGTACGCCGCAGCCCATCGCACGCGTGGATCGCCGTGCAACAGCCTCCCACGCAATATGAATCCGATCTGCGGATCGTCGACGGCGCGCGCGGCCAGGACCTCGGCGCTGCGACGCGCGACAGCTTTGGCAGGTGAGGCGAGACCGGCGAGCAGCGCCTCGAGTTCTGAATCGTCTCGCTCCGAAATCGAATTCGACTTCATCGTGCGCCCGCTATCAGCTTCACAAGGTTGGAAAGGTCGCCGATTCCTAGAATGAAGTTTTCGCCGCCGGCAAAAACGCTTGTCACCGCCTGCCCGACAGAGATCATATCGAGCGGACGACCGCGAAGCTCATCGCCGAGCGCAGCGATACCGGGCGAATTGGCGATGAATTCTCCTCCGATCGAAAGATTTTCGATTCGACCGTCGCGTATCGAGATTCGCATCTCCGCGGCGCCGAGCTGTCCCGCGATTCTTCCCACCAGCGCCTCGCCAGCAAGCGCCTTTCGCGTCATCCATCCGCTGTCGCGCATCGTCGCGCCGCGTCGATCGGCAATGGCGATCTCCACGCCGCTCAATTGGCGCATTTCGGCGCCGCCAAGAAGTTCGTTATAGCCGCGTACGATGGCGTCTGCGATTTCCTCGAATGCGACATCGCGATCGCATTCGCGCACGATTTTGGTTGCGTTCTCGGGACCGTATATCGCCGACGTCACGGCGCCCTCGGGATCGAACCGCTCGAGGTCGTGCACAACTTCTTCCATCCCGCGATTCACCGCGATGATCGCTTCGAAAAGCATCCCGCCCGCCGCGTCGGTTTCGAACGAGCACATCGCGATCTCTCGTCCTCCGACGGTGATCGCGTCGCGCCCCGGATAGAACGCATCGATTCCAATTGCCCGCATCGCGGCGATGAGCCCCCGCGCGTATCGATTCATCACCTGGTCGGGCTTGAGCGCCGCGTCGCGTGGTCCGAGCAAAGCCGTGCGCGAGGGGAGAATCAGCGCGAGCCCGAGCCATCCTTCGCCCGCCCCGACCACGCGTCCTCCCGTCAGACGGCGAACGACGCCGATACCGTTGCGCTCCGATGGCCCGCCGTAAAATTGATAGCGGCCAATCGAGAGCATCCGGCCGTGCGACGCATAGATCAGAAGCGCGGGTTGCGATGCGCGCGTGCTCACTGCTTCGAGCAGATGGCTCTGCAGGCCGAGAAGCTGCCACGGATCGATTCCCGGCAGAACGATCGCGTCGAGCTGCGCCACAAACGAAAATGCTATTTCATTTGCGCCGGGGGATCGATTCGGAATCGGTCAGCGTTCCTCGCCGAACAAAAAGATGCCACCCGCCATCATCGCGAACAGCGCATTGGGCGACCACGCCGCGAACCACGCGGGCAGGATCCCGGAGTGGCCCAGCGATGAAGTCAATCCGAACGCGAGCCAATAGCCGAACCCGATCAGGATCGCGAGGCCGAAGCTGCGCCCGAGGCTTAAGTTTCGCGGCAGCGGATCGAGGCTCAGCGTCATTCCGAGTGCGACCATGATCAGACACGAGATCGGCATCGCGTATTTGAGATCGCGATCGACGACGTATCCGCCCGGGTCGAGCCCCTTGCGCTTGAGTCCGCGGATGTAGCGGTTGAGCTCCCATACGCTGAACTCTTCAGGATCGAGCCGCAGCAACCCCAAATCGGCGGGGGTGACATCGATTCGAAACGGCTGCGAGGTCGCGTCAGCGGGCGCCGCGGCGGTCTGCAAATGAGTTACACCGTCGGCGGTCCATTCGCGACCATTCCATTTTGCGGTTGTCGCTCGAAAGATCTCGCTCACGTCGTAGCTGTTGTCGACACGATAAAGCGCGATCCCGCTCAGCGTCTCGGTTGCGCGATCGTACCCGTCCGCCGACATGAAGCCCCCGCGCACGCGAAGCCACAAATGGCGGTTCGCGAACACGCCCTGGATTTCGCGCTTCTTCATCTTAACGCGGTAAAGATATTTCGCCTGGCGAGTCGCGAGCGGCACAACCGTCTCGCTGAGCGCGAAATTGAAAACACTGATCGCGACGGCGAGAAACAGGACCGGCGCCGCCATCTCAAGCCGGCTGATCCCCAGCTGTTGGCACGCGAGCACTTCGCCCGTCCGATTTAGAAGCGCGAAGCCCAGCAACGCTCCCGCGAGGCATGCGACCGGAAGAAGCTGCGACACGATCAGCGGGAGCTTGAGCAGGAAGTATTCGAGGCCCAGTATTCCGAGCCCGCCGTAATGAAGCAGATCGTCGAAGCGATCGAAGATATCGCCGAGCAGGTACGCCGCAGTGAATCCTGTTACGCAAACGGCGAACGGTCCGAGGAAGTTCACCGCGACAAAGCGATCGACGGTCGGCGAAAGATGAGATCGGAATTTCACGCCGCGCGCCTCGCACGTCCGAATCGATCGATCAAATCCCAAATCAGGTCGCCCGGTCCGCGTCCCTGATCGCCCAAGTCCTCCGCCGATCGCATGAACATCCAGATCGCGAGCGCGGCGAACACGACGTTGGGTATCGCCATCGCGACGAACGCGTTGAGAACCCCGCGCTCCGCGAATGTCTGCCCGATCCGCATCAGCGAATAGTAAACAAAGAAGAGAGCCACCGCGACGCCGAACCTCTCGGATTGCCCTCCGCGCGCCGGCTTAAGCCCGAGCGAGATGCCGAGCAGCGCGAACAGAAGCGAGGCAACCGGCACCATGTATTTGCGCGCCAGTTCGGCCTCGGCGACGTGGTCCGGCTTTCCCGACGCGCGCCCCTTTGCGATCACGTCGCGCAGTTCCGGGTACGACATCTCGTTGGGGTCGCGCACCGAGGGCGCGATTTCGTCGGGCGCGATCGTGATGTCGTAGACTTTGAAATTCGTGATGTGGCTGGCGTCGGTTTTAGGGTCCGCTCCGAAAACCGATCCGTCGTAGAGACGAAGCGTTAACGCACCCGTGCCTTCGTCGGGCAGCAGGACGCCGTGGCTCGCAATGATCGTATTCTGATCGGTCCCGCGCGCGTCGGAGATCAGCACGCCGCGAAGTCCCGAGCCGTCCTGATCGATATGGTCGACGTACAGGACCAGGCCCTCGAAATTTCCGTTGAATACTTTTTCCTTAAGTCCAGCGGCGGCTCGGGTGCGCGCGAGATCGTGAAGCGTATCGTCGAGCGACGAGTTCGCCCATGGACGTACCGAGAACGCGAACCACGTCGAGCACGCGTACACCGCCAGCGCGAACAGCATCACGGGTATCGCGAGGCGATAGAGGCTGACGCCGCATGCGCGCGCCGCGATCATCTCGCGATCGCCCGACATCCTGCCGAACCCGAGCAACACTCCCAGCAGAATCGCCATCGGGAAGGTGAGCTCGAGAAATCCCGGCATCACGTAGCCGACGACGGCCAGCACTTCGGTGAGTTTGACGCCGTGATTCACGACCATCTCGGTCAGCTTCAAGAGCCGACCAGTGACGAGCGCGAACGTCAGCAGCGTCACGCCGAGCACGAACGGTTCGATAACCTCGCGCGCGACGTAGCGGTCGAGCGTGGCGAAGCCCCATCCGCGATGTTTCACGTGAAACATTCTCAGGTTTGTCTATCGTACAGACGTTTCATCCGAAACGAAGCGGGGTAGGCAGGGACGCTTTTTTCAGATGGAGACCTGGAAACGGGGAGCATTGACTATCCACGGAACCGCGCGAGGAACGTCGCCCGCGAAACTCTTTTTCAGGCGGGGACCTCGGATCAAAGACTATGCGATCGCTGGGTCTCTTACGTGGTTGCGAACGTTTCACGTGAAACATATGCACAATCGTTGAGCACATGCGGCGAAGGAAACACGAATCTATTCGATGGTATTCGCGTATTGCAACCTGATTCGATATGATGACCATTTGTTTATGAAGGATCGCGAACGCAATCGCCATCGCCACGAGCGGGATCGACGCCGTGAGCGAGGACCGGAGCCTTCTCGCGAGACGACGCGACTTCGCGAGCGCCCGGCGCCGTCTTTCGATCGTGCTCGCGAGCAACCGATTGTTTACGGTATCGAACCCGTGCATGAGCTGCTCGCCGCAAGCCCCTCGATGGTCAGGGTTCTCCACGTCCGAAGCGGCGACGAGCGACGCTTCGCCGACGAAATCGCAAAAGCGCGCGCCGCGAATGCGCGCGTCGCCTCTATCGATGAGGCAGCGCTGGATTCGTTATGCGGTCCCGACGCACGCCATCAGGGAATCGCGGCGGAGATCGGCGAGTATGCCTACGGCGAGTTCGAGGAAATTCTCGCGGACAAGCCAGATCCGCTCCTGGTGATCGACGGCGTAACCGATCCGCGCAATCTCGGTGCGATAATCCGATCGGCAGAGGGCGCGGGCGCGAGCGCGATGGTGATTGCGCGAGATCGCACGGTGGGACTGACGCCGGTTGCGATCAAGGCGTCGGCGGGGGCGTGGATTCATATGAAGATTGCGCGATGCGGCAACGTTGCGCGCGCGCTCGAAGATTTGAAGGAGGAGGGCTACTGGATCGCGGCGCTCGCTCCGGGCGGCGATACTTCGATTTACGAACTCGATACGACGCGGCGGCTTGCGATCGTGATCGGTGCGGAGGGCAAGGGCGTGCGCGATATCGTGCGCAAGGGGTCGGATTTCATCGTGGATATTCCGATGCGCGGAAAAGTGGCGTCGCTCAACGTATCGGTCGCCACGGCCGTCGCTTTGTACGAGGTGATGCGAAGGCGCGATGTCGCGAGTATGTGAATCTCTTTCTGTCACCCCCGCGCGTGGCTGCCGCGCGAGGGGTCCCGGAATGGCGATGATCGCTGCGACCGGGATTCCTTCGCGCGCCAGAGAAAAACTGACCGGACGCGCGGGAATGACAGACTGAGTTGTTTTTTTGCTGTCGATCAACGAAACAGGGAGGAGCCGAAAGCAAATGAAGCTGCATCACGCTGCCGCACTCGCGCTTGTGGGCTGGTACTTGATCACGCCGCCCGTTGTGTTCGACGCACAAAGCAAGTCCACTCAAGTCGATCAAAATGCGCCTCTCTCGCAATGGAAAGTGCGGGAACGGTTCGAGAAGCAGAAAGACTGCGAAGAAGCACTACAACTTGGACTCAAAAAGCCAGAGCCGCCCAAGTTCGGCTCTGGCGGCGGTCCTGTC
>DASPQU010000371.1:0-2846 GCA_035624805.1 Binataceae bacterium (SeqCode)
CATCACGCATACGTCAACACTGCCTTCATCAGGAATCGCAAAGTGCCCCGCGACTTGGGAATCGTTGGCGTGGGACACGATGCCGACGGAGAACTCAACGGACAGTTCCTTGGAGTCCCGGCTGCTACCTTCGCGCTCGGCAGCGAGGTTCCGAAGTATCTGTCGGTCGAAAACAGCACGCGGCTGATGCGGTTCCTGATCGATCTCAACCGCCGCAACGGAATCACCACGACAACCGACCATTCGACCGGTTCGCTGAGCTTCGATCTCGAAATCCATCTGCTCGATTCGATTTTCAACAAGCCCGAGACTCCCGAGCGTCTGATGTCGATCGTCTCGGCGGAGGCAATCGTCGCGCGTTACGGAAGTGTCGAGAAAGCGATCGCCGCTCTCCACGAGTTGCGCGCAAAAAGCACCGACCGCCTGATGTTCCGGGGCGTCAAGTTCTTCACCGACGATTCTTTCAACGGCCTCACGTTCAAACCGGGGACGCCGGGCTATATCGACGGGACCGAAGGCATCTGGATAACGCCGCCTGCACAACTTTACGACGCGATCGAGCCATGGTGGCGCGACGGGCAGCAGATCTTCGTCCATTCGATCGGCGAGGAAGCGCAGGAGCTGACGATCGAAACGCTGCACCGCCTGCTCGACAAGTTCCCGCGCTTCGACCATCGGTTTACATTCGAGCACTTCGGGATGGCGCGCTATGACCAAGTGCGCAGGATCAAAGCGATGGGAGCGTCGGCGAGCGTCAACGTCTATTACGTATGGCTGCGGGCCGGGATGTATCCGGACGTGATCGGACGCGACCGCGCGCATCGCCTTTCGCCCGTCGCGACGTTGCTTAGAGCGGGAGTGCCGACGACGTTCCACTCCGATACTCCCGTTGCGCCTCCGAAGCCTCTGCTCGGGATGTCAGTCGGAATCGCGCGTTACACTCATGCCGATACGACGACGCTCGGGCCTGAGGAGCGCCTCACGATCGATCAGGCTATGCGGATGGCCACGATCGACGCCGCGTATGTGCTGAGCCTCGACGACATCGTGGGCAGCATCGAGCCGGGCAAATTCGCCGATTTCACCGTACTCGAACAGGACCCCTACGAAGTTGACGCGCTCGCGCTGGCGAAGATTCCGGTATGGGGAACGATCGTCGGCGGCAACGTCTTCCCCGCCAGCGAAATCAAACCGTAACCGCCCAGCCCGCGAAGACTGCCCATTTTAGATGGGTTTGGAGGGCGCTTGTTCAGGAGAAGAAGCGGCGAAATTGCTGTAAAATCAACCACTTAGCCGCTGCTCATTTGGGTTCGTTTCGTAATTTTCGATTCTCACGTTGGCTCTCGCTCGAACCGCACAGGGCCGAACGCCCACCCCGTTATTCTTACACAACCTGCGTCGGATGGCGCCCCGCAAATAACTTGAAGATATCGGATAAATCGCTTCGCGTAGATTCTTCGACACGGCTCGCGTTGCTCGCCGGCTCAGAATGACAAACAAAGGACTTTTTGTGTCATCCCGAGTGAGCCGAGCGCAAGTGAGGCGACGAGGGACCGACGCGGAGCGATTTTTTGGCACGACTTCGAAAAGTTATTTGCGGGACACTCGACTATGATATCCGGTCAAATTGCGCCAAACCCGGCTTCGTGGTGATATTCAACCACCACAAGGAGATCGATTCCCCGATGGATTTCAACTTCAGCCCTGAAGATGAGGCGTTTCGCGCGGAGTTTCGCGCCTGGCTCGAAAAAAACAAGGCGTCTGCGATGCCGGTGCGCGAGCTGCTCGCAGCCGAAGAGGCCGGCGATTGGGATCAGGCCGTCAAATGGCATCAGAAGCTGAGCGAAGGCCGATGGATGGGCATCAGTTGGCCCAAGGAATACGGAGGTCGGGGAGCGAACGTCCTGCAGAACATCATCTATCAGCAGGAACTCGCGCGTGTCGGCAGCGGCGTGCCGTTTACCGGGATGGGCATCACGCTGCTCGGCCCGACTCTTATCCACTGGGGAACCGAAGAGCAGAAGAAACGCCATCTGCCGAATATCCTCGCGGGCAAGGAAATCTGGTGTCAGGGATATTCCGAGCCCAACGCCGGCTCCGATCTCGGATCGCTCCAGACACGAGCGGTAGAAGACGGCGACGACTTCGTCGTCAACGGCCAGAAGGTATGGACCTCGATCGCGCAGCACGCCGACTGGATCTTTCTGCTAGTCCGCACCGATCCCGACGCGCCCAAGCACAAGGGCATCAGCTACCTGCTCGTCGATATGAAGAGCCCCGGCATAACGGTGCGCCCTCTCGTTCAGATCACGGGCGGACGCGGCTTCAACGAGGTTTTCTTCGAAGACGTGCGCGTGCCGAAGAAGAATATCGTCGGACGCCAGAACGAGGGATGGGCGGTCGCGATGACGACGCTGATGTTCGAGCGATCGTCAACCGGCGAAGGCTACATGGATGACGTAACGGAACTGATCGATCTCGCCAAGCGCGTAAATCGCAACGGCCATCGGGCGTGGGACGATTCCAGCGTGCGTCAGAAGATAGCAGAGTTCGCGTGCGAGGCTCAGGCGCTCAAGTACACCGGGTATCGCCAGTTGACGCGTCAGCTCAAAGGGATGCCTCCGGGACCGGAGGGCTCGATGATGAAGCTGTGCGGCACGGAGCTGAATCTAAGAATCGCGATGTACGGGATGGAGCTGCTCGGCACGTACAGTCAGCTCGAAACCAACGCGCAACACGCGATCGATCAGGGCAAGTGGTCGTTCAAGATGCTCGCCTCCCGCGGCCCGACGATCTACGCCGGAACCAATCAGATCCAGCACAACATTATTGGGGAGAGGGTGTTG
>DASPQU010000372.1:0-7772 GCA_035624805.1 Binataceae bacterium (SeqCode)
CCGGCAAGCCTGTCCCGGGATGGGAGGTTCGGATTCTCGACGACGAGGGCCGCGAAGTCGCCGAAAACGAGGCCGGCGATCTCTGGGTTTCGGGCCCGTCGATCAGTCCGCTGTACTGGAATGATCGCGAGAGGTCGCGGACGAATTTTGTCGGGCGATGGCTCCGTACTGGCGACAAATACGAACGCGATCGCGACGGCTATTATCGCTACGTCGGTCGCGGCGACGACATGCTCAAATCAGGAGGCATCTTTGTCTCGCCGTTCGAGATCGAGTCGATACTTGTAAGCCATCCGGCAGTGATGCAATCGGCCGTGATTGGCGTCCCTGATTCCGACGGCCTCATCAAGCCCAAAGCGTTCGTAGTCCTGCAATCGGGCAACAAAGGAACTTCGGAGCTGGCCGACGCGATCAAAGCCTACGTTCGCGAGCGTGTCGCTCACTACAAGTGTCCGCGATGGGTCGAATTCCGAGCCGATCTCCCGATGACCGCGACGGGCAAAATCCAGCGCTACAAACTCCGCGAAGAAGCCGCGCGCTCCGCCGCATCAACGGGTCGCTAGAATTGGGCGGTCCCGCATTTTATACGTCCTCGCCCGTCGGGGAGAGGGCATCCAGAGTAGAAAATCCTCTCCGCTGTCAGCGCGAGGGCAGCCCAAAAAGACGCGAGGGGATTTCTGAACCCTCTCCGCTGTCAGGGAGAGGGTGGCGCGAAGCGCCGGGTGAGGGTCCTCAGAGGTAAGTCAAGATCGCTTCGAGCACGCCCGCGATATTGTCCATTACATCGTTGTTCCAAAACCGCATCACGCGGTATCCATGCTGTTCGAGCCATTTGCTGCGGCTCTCGTCTCGATCACGCAGCTCGGCGTGATGCCCGCCGTCGAGTTCTATAACCAGGCGCTTTTCGAGGCAGCAAAAGTCGGCGACGAAAGGTCCTATGGGAACCTGTCGGCGAAATTTGGCGCCGTCGATACGTCGCGAACGCAGGTGGCCCCACGTATCCGTTCTGCGTCCGTTTGAGCGCGGCGCAGACTTCTGGGGCGATCGTGTCTTTCCCCGGGCGAGGTCATCGGAGATCAAGGTCGCTCGGTAGGCGTGAGGATCGCGAGACGTTGGTTGGGCATCAGTCGCTGATTCTTCTGGCGGACCCTCACCCGCTGCTTCGCAGCGCCCTCTCCCTGTCAGGGCGAGAGCGTCCGGAATAGAGAACCCGCGCCCTGTCCGGCAAGCTTCTCCCTCACACGTACGAATCTTCGCGGGAGAGGCCGAGTGACGGCCATTCGCCGGTCACCGTGCTCTCCATGATCCCATATCCCGATGCGTCGCCTTCGCGCACGCGAATCGGACGATCGCGCAACTGATGGATCCGCTCGAGCGTCTCCCGGTTCAAACAATTCTCGACGTACTCGCCCTCGACGTGAAGCGGCCCGCGCCACATCCCGTGATTGAAACCGTCCAAGCCGAAGTAGAGCCCGAGCCCTAGATAGAATCCCGATTCGCCAACAGGTTCGACTTCAATCGTGCGAGTCTTTCCGGGCTGAGTCTCGAAATGAATCTTCCCGCCCGTGAGCATCCGCGTCTTCGGATGATAAGTCAGTTCCGGGCGGATGCTGATGATTCGCTCCTGAATCCCGTCGGGATGGTTGACGTAGCCGGATGAGTAGAAGGGAACGTCGCCCGCGGCCATATAGTAGTACTGGAATTCGTACTGTTTGCCCTGCGGAGTCTGCAGCACGATCGGCGACCAGTTCAGGAAAAATCGCGCCTGCGGATCGAATCCAGTGGCGATCGGATCATTGGTTGCACTGCTTCCCGCGCGAAGGATATTCGCCGGCTGACCGACGCCCGGGCGGATTCCCCATGAATGATCGCGGAAGGCGAACCATTCGTCCGGCTTGACCTGATAGGTTTTGCCGTCAACCCGGATCGATCCGCTGACCGTCCCCGCCTGATGATATCGAACGAGGTCCGCGACCGCGCGCGAGCCGGTGTTGCTGCGCTGGATATGGCGATCCTCGAAGTAAGGAGGAAGCGTGGCTTCGAAATCGAGTTCGAAAGATACGGCAGCCTCTTTATTCTCGCGCAGCTCGAATCTGACGTGCTTGAGAGGTTCGAGGACCGAGTATTCAAGCGGGCCGACTGCCGATTTCTCGCTGTCGGGAAACAGCGCGCGGCTCGCACGCACCGTCCATTGCTTGCGGCCCATCGATACGCCGCCGAACCCGTCCATCACGTTGAGATTCGTGTACTTGCCCAGACCGAAATCGACCTGAAGCGATCCATCCTTGCGCGCGATCGTCGTCCAGATTTTTTCTGTCCAGGTCGGATCGGAATGAAGCACGGCGGCAAAGGTTTGCGGTATCTGATGATTGAGTCCTTCATCAGTCGGCACCAGGCGGGCGATATCGTGCATTTTCTTAGGGCCTCCTCAGCCCGGCTTTGTTTGCGAGCTGTTTGCGTTAACCGGCTCGGGAGCGATGCCGGATGCGACTGAATCGAGAATTCCAGTAATCGCGAGCGCTTGAGTGCGCGCGACCAGCGACGATGTCTCGGGAACGATGAGCCGCATCATCGCGTCGCGAACCCCCGCGCTGATACGCGGCCAACTCGGTATCACATTGCCTACGGGCGTGTCGGCGGCGGCTCCGATTTGCGGCAGGATGTCGCGCATCAGCACGGGGATGAGCTGACCGAGCCATGCGAACCTCAAGTCCACACTCTTTCCTTTCTGAAATAGCATCGAGGCCAGCAGATGGATTACCACAACTTTGAAGCCTGCCAACATCTCGTAGAAAAGAAGATCGTGAACCGTGACTCCCGATCGCGCCTGATAGATGGAGAGAAATTCATCCAGCGTGAGCGCGCCTGGAAGCGAACTCAGTCCGCCGACGCCGCCGCGCCATAGAAACGCGACCCATCCCACGTCGACCATCGGGTCGCCGACCGTGGTCATCTCCCAGTCGAAGACGCCGACTATCTCTTCATCCTTGAAGAAGATGTTGCCGGGCTTGGGATCGCCGTGGACGAGCGTGACAACCGGCGACGGCTTCGGCATGTGCTCGCGCAACCATCGATTCAGCACATCGAACGCAGGAAGCGGGCCCGGTTGCACGCGACGAAGCTCCGCCTCCCACCATCCAAGTTCGCGCTCGACCGGATCGCCGCCCTGATCGAGGAAGTTGAGGCCGCGCGCCTTCCAATCGATACGATGAATCGCGGCAAAGACTTCCGCATAGCGCGTGCTCATCCTGCGAATCTTTTCCGGCGGGGCGCTCTGCAGATAATCGGGTATTTCAAACTCGACGATCACGCCGTCGAGTTTTTCCATCACGAAAAACGGCCGCCCGATAACCGACTCGTCGCTCTCCGCCCAATACATCTTCGGCACCGGGACATCCGAGTCCGCGAGCGCCTTCATCACGCGATACTGCTTGAGCACGTCGTAAGGTTCGAGGAGCCCCTCGCCCTCCGGTCGCGTGCGGAGCACAAGTATCTGATTGCGCCGCGAACCGCTTTCGCTCCAGGAGACATCGAGAGCGAAAGTCTCGTTGGAGTGGCCGGCGGACAGCCGCCAGATGTTTCGAAGATCGACAGACGACGCGCGCGCGCCGAGCCGCTCGGAGAGCCATCGTTGCAGCGCCGGCCGGCGCTCGCTCATTTCGCCGTTCACATTCCCTCCGGCCGTTTGTTACGAAACCGTGAAGTTTCTCTTTTCGATCGCGCGCGAGGAAATCGCAAGGGTTCGCGATAAAAGACCGCCTGTGTCATAAGCTTTTTTCGGCGCTGCACAAGTCATCGAACAGAAACGAGAGTAGACATATGGCCTACGGCGATTGGGACGATTTCCTGATTCATCAATCGGTTACGACTCTGGATCACGTCGAAAACAGCGATCCGCATTGGACCGACCGCTTCTATTTCAACTGCCACGCGCGCGACGGCAGCGCGCTCATCACCTGCGGTTACGGAGTCTTTCCCAATCAGCAGATGTCGAACGGATACGCAAAACTCGCGCTCGCCGACGGACGCCATTGGGATGTCGTCGCGGGGCGCAGCTGCGTGTCTGATCGATGGAATCCCTCAGTAGGTCCGATGGAATGGCAGGTGATCGAGCCGCGGCGCCGATGGCGTCTGAAGCTTAGACCCAACCCTTCAGGTCTGGAATGGGATATCGAGTATCTCGCGCGCGCTCCGATTTGGGAGCTCAAGCCGATCTTCGGACGCAAGCGCGGACGCGTCATCGTCCATCAGCAGCACATCCAGCAATCCGCCAACTACAAGGGATGGGTGCGATTCGACGGCGAGACGATGTCGGTCGACGGATTTTACGGCAGCCGCGATCGAACCTGGGGCATCCGCAACCATCCGGCGATCGACATGTGGATCTGGTACGCCGCGCAATTCGACGATCGCGCGATCGCGGCCTGGGTATGGGAGCGCAAGGACGGAGCCGTGATGTACGTCGACGGCGGCTTCTGCCATCAGGACGGCACAATATCGCGCCGGTTCGTTAAGATGTCGCACGAGCTTGAGTTCGATCGAAATCTCAAGCGGCCGACGCGCGGGCGTGTCGTGTTCGTCGACGAAGACGGCAGGAGCTACACGATCAACGCGTTCTCGCAGCATCCCGATGTCAACGTCTACTACGGCGCGATGCTCGAAAAGAGCGACGCGCTCGTTCAGGGACAGCGATGGAACGAGCGCGATATACCGGTGTTGCGCCGCGTCGAGGCAGGATCGCTCGCCAGCGATCAGCTCATGCGCTACGAGCTCGACGGGATGGTCGGCTACGGCATTATGGAATTGTACGTCGCCGGCGACGGATACGATCGATACGCTGCCAACTGGGCGCCCTGGGTCGAAAGCGCCAGCGCATCGCGCAGCGAGTAACCCTCGGTGCAAAGGTCCTCAAACGAATTCCTGAAGAAGCAGTAAACGGAATAAGGAGTTAACGATGCCAAGGCCGAGAACCATAGACGGCGGAGAGCTCGTCGCGCGCACTTTGAAACAATTTGGTGTCGAAGTCGCGTTCGGACTTCACGGAGGACATCTCGATTCGCTACTGATCGGGCTCCATCGCAATGGAATCCGTCTGATCGACACACGGCACGAAGCGGTTGCGGTCAACGCGGCCGACGGCTATGCGCGCGCAACCGGCAAGCTCGGCGTCGCCTTCGTTACGGCGGCCTCAGGATATTCGAACGGCATTGCCGGTATCGCCACGGCGTATGCGGACCGCTCGCCGGTTCTTATCCTCACGAGCTCGCCGCCGCTTCGGGATGCCGAGCAGAACGCGCTGCAGGGCTCGATTGATCAGGTTGCGATGGCGAATCCTCTTTCAAAGTGGGCGCATCGCGTAACCGTGGTCGAAGAAATTCCCAGCCTCGTTTCGTTTGCGATCCGCAAGGCGCTGGCCGGCGCTCCGGGTCCTGCGGTGCTCGATATTCCTATCGATGTGCTGTTCGGTCCCGCCGAAGAATCGCGGATCGATTTTGGCGGCGGCTCGCGATTGGCAGCTCCTCCCGCACCGTCTCCGGCCTCGGTACGCGACGCACTCTCAATCCTGCGAAAGGCAGAGCGGCCCGTGATCATAGCGGGCGGAGGCGTCCGAGGCAGGAACGCTTCGGAGTTATTGGTCGCGTTCGCAGAGCGAAGCGGCATCCCGGTTTTCAATCAGCAGACCAGCTTCGGCGCGATGCCTGCGGATCATCCGCTGAATGCCTTTAGCGCAGGCAATCTTGCCGTCCTTCAGATGGTCGACGGCAAGGGCCCAGATGCCGTCCTCTTGATCGGCGCGCGGCGCGGGATGTTTCTAGGCGGTCGCAGCGGGGCAATCGTTCCCGCGCAGGCCAAGGTCGTGCAGGTCGACGTGGACGCATCCGAGATTGGACGCTTCCGGCCGTTTGACGTCGGCATAACGGCAGATTCGGCCGAGACGCTGCGAGCGTTCCTGGACGCTGACACCGAGCGATGGCCGGATCGTCGCACGTGGGCCGAAGCCGCGGTGATGATTCATCGGCGCGAGCGAGCCTTCGCAAACGAGCCCACCGTAGTCAACGGAAGACTCCATCCTTTTCATGCGCTTCGCGAGACGCTTCGCGCTCTCGAACCCGGGGCGACACTCATCGTTGATGGCGGCGAGATGGGTTCATGGGTGGGAGAGTCCGCCCATGAAGCGAAGCCGAAACGAATCATCGGGTTCGGCGGCTACCTCGGTTTTCTCGGCATCGGATTCGGTGTCGCGATCGGCGCACAAATTGCCGACCCGAAGAGCCGCGTAATCCTGCTGATGGGCGACGGCGCCTTCGGATTGCATCTCCAGGAACTCGAGACGATGGCGCGCCACGGTTTGCCGATCGTAACCGTCGTGGTGAACAACGTATGCTGGGGCATGTCGATCCATGGCCAGCAGGCCGTGTACGGGAACGAGGCCGGTATCGTCAGTAAACTGGCAGATAGCGACTACGATGTGGCGGCGCGCGGGCTCGGCGCTGCCGGTGAGCGTGTCTCGCGAATCGAGGATATAGCGCCCGCAATCAGGCGCGCGCTCGATTCGGCAAAACCTACGTGCATCAATCTGACGGTGTCCGGCGAAGTGACGCATCCGATTACGCCGATGATGGTTGGTTATACCGATGATCCAAACACGATCGTAATCCCGTACTACGACAACGTGCCGCGAAAATAAGGCCGGCGGCGCGAACCGCAAATCGCAGCAACACTCTGCTAAGGTAGCGCTGCACGAGTCAAAATCATTTCAGGCCCCCCTTCCTAACCTTCCCCCGCAACTAAACGCGGGGGCAGGAATGAAACGCTTCGCCCGCAACGACGACGCGGGGGCAAATTTCCGATTCCTTCCCTCGCGATCTTTTGCGGGGGAAGGTTAGGAAGGGGGTCTGAAAGGCGCCCCTGCAGCGCCCCGCTAAACTCCAGCGAGCGAAGGGATTCGATTCGCCCACGGCGCTGCCTGCTCCAACTGGGCAGCGACACGCAGCAACAAGTCCTCGCGACCATAGGCTGCGACAAGTTGGACGCCCACAGGCAAGCCGTCGGCCGTCATATGCATCGGGAGTGAGACCGCGGGATTGCCGGCGACGTTCCACGGAATCGTAAACGGACTGATATCCGCCATCCGACGCCCTATCTCCACCGGATGCTCCCCCGCGCGCAGTTGCAGAATGCCCACTGGCGGCGCCGGCGCGGCCGTTGTTGAAGTCACCAGAATATCGAACCCTCCCGTCCACCACGCCGCGGTCGCACGCGTAAACTCGTTGATCCATTGCCGCGCCGCCAAAAGTTCGACTGCCGAGAACTTCCGACCGCGCTTCACCAGGTACCACGTCCAGGGATCAAGGTCTTCCTCGACGAGAGGGCGCCCGAGAATCTTCTCGGCATAAGCCGCCGTCATCGCCTCGGCACTAGCGATCAGCACGCCTCCTGCTTGATGGCCAATTCGATCGTCGTCGAGAATCGCGGGATGCGACTGCTCGACACGATGGCCGAGCGACTCAAGAAGCTTCGCGCATTTGCGCACGCCAACCGCGCATTCATTATGCACGCCGGGATGGAATGACGGCGCGCGATCCATAAAACCGATCTTGAGCTGCGCGGGCGGCGTTCGGATTTCGTCGCGATAGGGACGGCCCGTCGCCGGCGCCGTGTACGGATCGCCCGACATATAGCCGCCGACAATGTCGAGCGCCGCTGCCGCATCGCGCACCGATCGGACAAGGGCGCCCTCCTCGCCCATCCCGTGCCAGACATCGGCGTTC
>DASPQU010000373.1:0-3978 GCA_035624805.1 Binataceae bacterium (SeqCode)
TCGAGGCGGTTGGTGTCACCGCTGCCCATCGCGACGAGCTGCATTCCTTTGCGCCTGAGAAGCCGGCCAATCTGACTGAGGCGGTCCTGCCAGATTGCGTTCACTTCAGGTTGATGCTGGCGGGAATAGAGATTGCCGGCGAAGATTGCGACCGGACAATCGATGCGGATCGCACGATACGGATTCTCACGCGGTTGTGGAACTTCCGCGTCGACTCCGGTCGGCACTACCATCAGGTGCGCCCGGCTCGTGCGATGCTCGCGCTCCCAAAGCTTCGCGCTCTCGCGAGTGAGAACGGTCACGACCCGGCTGCGGTGCGCGATCTCGTCCTGAATCCGGAACAGCCGCTCACGAACCGACCCGTAGAAATGAACGCCGTCGGTCTGCGTTGCACCTACCACTGAACCGAGTTTGCTGACGATGAAAGGATGGTCTCCGCCGCCTTCGATAAGAAGCGATTCAAAACCGACGTGAAAGGAAGTCTTGATAACGTCGTAGTCGCTCCATTTGACGAAGCGAAAGGGCGTTTCGCGCAGGCGAGTCTCAACCATCTGCGGCTTCTGCAAACGGTTCAGAACGATATCGACCTCGTGTCCCGCACGCGCGAGCGCCTGGGCCATTCGGACAAAGCGCATATTGGCCATGTCGGTGATCGCGAAATCCGGACAGTGATACCGGATGTAAACGCACGCGATTCGGAGCTGCCGACCGCCTGTCGCACGCCGTCGGTTCACGGATGTTGGAACGCCCGATTCAGAGGTAATCATCGAACCACGGTTCAAGTTTGCGAAATGTTGCGACGCCTGCGGCGAGCATTGCCACTGAGGTCACCAGCGCCATCGCCAGCGCAATCGCAGACTGAGCCGTCCCCCCAAAAAGAATTGTTCGATACGTCTGAACGATTCCGGCCATCGGGTTCATCAGGTAGAGCAGAAGCCAACGATGCGGCACATACGAAATCGGGTAGAAAGTCGGGGTCAGATAAAACAATGCCTGCACCACCGGGCCAAGCAGGTGCTCGACATCGCGATAGAACACATTGAGACTCGAAGTCAGCAGGGCAGCGCCGCTCAGAAACGCAGTCTGCAGGATGATCGCCAAAGGAAGCGCAGCCATCCGCCATGAAAGCTCGACGCCCGAGATTGCAATCGCTAGGAAAAGCAGCGCAAGCGAAACCAGAAAATGAACCAGGCTCGCCGCGACCGCGGCGAGCGGCACGAATTCGCGCGGGATGCGCACGCGTTTGACGAGTCCCGATGAGCGCGAAAGCGATGACGATGCGTTATTGATCCCCATCTGAAAGAAAGTCCAGGGAAGCAGCGCCGTCAATACGAACAACGGGTAGTGAGGAATATCGAGGCGGATGACGCGGCTGAATACGATGATCAGGATCGCCATCATCAAAAGCGGATTGACGATGAACCACAGGAGCCCGAGGACCGTCGACTTGTAGCGAGCGGCCAATTCGCTCCAAACAAGGTTTACAAACAGGTCTGCCCGCGCCGGAAACGCTGCTACTGGATCAACGCCGGTCTGGCTCGCTTCAACCAATTGCATGCAAAGCCATCCCGGTAATGTCGTCGAGCCAATGCGTTAGCGCGTCAAGCGCGGGCTTCCAGAGATTGTCGTGCACGCCGGGAAGCTCCGAGCGCCGACGTCCGGCGGTGCATCGATACAAGTTTTCGAGTATCTCGGCATTGGGCATCTCCGCTCGCACACATCCCATCACCGCTTCACCCGGTGAGGTCGCAACTTCCGATCGCGCGAGAACGAGCCACAGCGCCGCGATGCGCCCCATCAGAAGGTCGAGTAGTCGATGCGGCTGGTTGAGGTGGAGGGCAGCCCAGATTCGATTGCGAAGATCTGCGGACGCTACCGCCGCGCTGCGCCTTGTTTCGTCCGCATCGGCGAGGATTGCGCAATCGCGAAGGTTTTCGCCCCAAAGTACGACCCCGTGGCGTCTCAGGAATGCACTTTCTTCAGCCGGACGCAGGGCATGAAAGCATCGCGCCGAGGCGGCATATGCGGATTTTGTCAGCACCAACGGGAAGAATTCCCGGAAATATTCCCGCGGGATCTGTTGATGAACGGTCGGGCTTGAATAGAGGGCGCGCACCGCTTTCGAAACAGCGATCACTTCCTCCGGTTTGGCCTGATCGTCCAGAACCAAATTCACGCGATACTCGAACGCGCATCCGGGAACTGCGCTTAGCATCGCACTGCGCAGGGTACCCTGCAGATCATTACAAAGCCTGCCGATCGTTTCGCGACAGGACGCCACCGCGGCGTCCATCGTCTCAGGAGCGATGCATTCTCGCGTCATAGCCATTGCGCGCGAACCGTCCGGCTTTCTCAATGCACATTCGCAAGCCATCGAAAGTTCTTTCAAAGCAAGCGCATGGGCTCGCGCCAGCTCCGGAAACGACGCCTTCCTCGGCCGACCGCGCTCCGATTCCCGAGCGGCTTGCAGCACTTCTCGGAAATCCGAAGACAGGTCGGGCGACCACGGGAGGATGGTTCCCAGCGTGCGATGGATGCGCCCTGCCTTCGTATAAAGCAGGCGTGTGGCATGCAAGTCCAGAGTTCCCTGAAACAGTTCTTTGCAGATGAAAGCATAGTCGTATGCGGCTCTGCCGAGAAATTCGTCCGAAGGCGCTACAGAATTCGTCGCAATTGCGGTGGGCGTACCGAACAAGCAATACCAACGCGGATCTTCGTTGAACGATTGTGACTGCAGCCTGCGCTGGAGTTTCAGCTCGCAGCTGGGAAAAAGATGCAGATCGACGACGCGCAACCACGCATTTTCCGCGAGCAGAATATTCGCGAGCCGATCGGCGACCGCGAAGAATTCTTCAGCGGTCTTCACTGAAACACGCGCGCGAAGGTCCAGATCGCTGCTTCCGAAACAATGTCCGGGGCGCGGTTTCTTCAATTCGAGCGATTCGATTTGGGGTACGCGTTTTATGCGAAGGGCGATCGCCGCCAGAATTGCGCCGTATGCGCCAGCATAGGCTATTCGCAACGGCACAAACGCCGAGGTTCGAATGATGCCGTCGCGTATCGGGCTGAACAGATTCACGAGCCGAGCACAGAGACCACGGCGCGCGCGGCGCCTTCGATATCGCGTCCCATCGCAAGCCGGAAACATCGCGCCTGTGCCGCGACTCGAATCGCCGCTGCGGCACGCGAGGCCATGATTCCGCCTTTGCGAAGAGTGTCTGCGACGCCACCGCGCAGAAAATACTCGATGATCTGTGGCAGACCGAGTCCAAAGACCAGATTAGCGGCCAGCGCCGGACCAGCTTTGATTTTTGCGATCGGTTCGATCCACGAATCCGCGCCGCCGTGACGCCTGCCGATAACCACCGCGAACGGTCGCGCGTCGGAGGCGATTCGATCGCGAAACCAGCCGATGTCGATCAGTGTCTTTGTCCCGTGCTCGCGCCGATGCATCGTACGCAGCCACGCCGGATCGATCCCGTTTGCCTCGCCCTGCTTGAGTCCGATTCTGGTCGGGAATGCGAGCATCTTTTCTCGCGAAATCAGTGGAGTGTCGTCGGAGAGGATGCGGACACCCTCGACGGCGAGCAGGCGCAGCGCGAGGGTCGATTTTCCTCCTCCCTCGGGCAACAGCACGATCGCGCCTCGTGCTCCTTTGGCGATTCCGAGTGCGTGCACTCGATGGATTCCGCGCAGATCATGAATCTCGCCGATCCGCGACAGCGCGGTCAGATAGATCAGCTCGTAGAGAAGGTCGAAATCCTCCGACCAGATTTCGCCGGATTCCTTGCTGAAATCGTAAATGGCGAGGGCGCGACCGCAGTAATCGTTGTAACGAATCGGCCCATTGTCGTAGGTGACGGCTTTGGGCGTCATCATCGATGCGAACTTCGCAGGTATCCGATCGAACGGCGGCGCGCCAGTTGTGGCAGAGATTTTGACGATCGGATTCGGCGCGGCCGGCGCGATGAAATACTC
>DASPQU010000374.1:0-7510 GCA_035624805.1 Binataceae bacterium (SeqCode)
GGTGAAATCGAGGCGATGCCGCCGTCGACCATTATCGTTTGTGCCGTAAAGTAGCTCGCTTCGGGCATGCAGAGCATGCAGATGATCGCCGCGACTTCATCGGGAGTCGCGACTCTGCGTAGCGCCGATCGCGCGCGTATCCGCGCGGTCTTCGCTTCGAAGTCATCGCCGAAATAGAAGCGTGACGAATCGGTTTCGACGTAGGCGAAGTTCACGCCGTTGACCGTAATCTGACGAGGGCCGAGCTCGAAGGCGAACGCGCGCATCATGCTCTCCAGCGCGGCTTTCGCGGCGCCGAGGACGCCATGACCGGGACAATCGCGGACCGAGTCGATTCCCGAGACCATCACGATTCGGCCGCCGTCGGGCATGACCTTCGCGACTTCCTGAACCGCAGCGACAAATCCTCCCACACTCAAATTGAACGTTCGCGCGATATTGTGTGGTTTGGTTTCGAGAATGGGCTTGAAGGCGGTCGCGGCGGCGTTTGCGATGAAGATATCGATTGCGCCCATCGCGGATGCCGCCTCGCGCACCATCGCACGCACCTGCGCATCGTCTTCGAGGTCCGCTTTGTGAAGCGTCGCGCCGGGTGCGATCGCGCTCACTTCTCCGAGCGTCGCGCGGGCGCTTTCGTCATCGCGACGATAATTCATCGCAACCCATACGCCGTTGCGCGCCAGCATCATCGCGGTGGCCTTGCCGAGGCCGCGCGTACCTCCCGTTATCAGGGCGCGTTTGCCGCGCAAATCGAACATCGCAGGAGCCTCCGTTGTCGAAATCAACCGTGTAGCAGCCGCCAGGACAATTTGACAGTGCGCGACCTTTGTATGAGCCTTGCCGCTCAAGCGCTGCAAGCAAGCTGCGCTCGTCAATCGAGGTCATTATGGCGCTCCAGGTTTATGCGTTCACATGCGGATGGCTGACACTCCCACTGGGTCTGTTGCTCGAAGGAGAAAAGGGCAGCCTCAAGGTTCCCGTGCCGAGCTATCTGATCAAGCATCCCAAGGGAAACGCGCTTTTCGACACCGGGTTGCATATCGAGACGCAGACGCGCCCGAACGAATGGCTGGGACGCTTCGCCGCGATTCATACTGTCCACTTCAATCCGGGCGAGGAGATTCGCTCACGGCTGGCGGCGCTCGACGTGAGTGTCGATAAAATCGACTTCGTCGTCAATTCGCATCTCCATTTCGATCACTGCGGAGGCAATCAGCAGATTCCGAACGCCACGCTGGTGATGCAGCGTCGCGAATGGGAGGCCGGCCACGACGCCGACATGATCGACCGCAACTACTTCGAGCCTCACGACTACGATCACGGCCATCGCGTGAAGCTCATCGACGGCGAGCACGATCTCTTCGGCGACGGGAGCGCCGTGATTATTCCGACCTACGGCCATACGCCCGGCCATCAGTCGATCCGGGTCCGTCTGGAAAACGGCGATTTCGTGATGACGGGCGATGCTTGTTATCTCAGGCGCACGCTCGACGAGTTGCATCTACCGACGGCGGCGTTCGATCGCGAGGCGATGCTCGAAGCGATCCGGCGGCTGCGCGCAATGCGCGACAAGGGAATCGTCATCATCACCGGTCATGATCCGGAGATGTGGCAGACGATCGTTCAGGCCCCGGCCACCCTGTCGCAAAGGAAAGCCGCCGCACGGTAAAATTCCCCGTGCCCGGAATGCAGACGCGAAACCTCACCTCGCGAACGATGAGACGCGCGCGGCAGACGATCGCAATTGTCGCACTCGCGATCGTCTGCGGATGCTCGCGAATGGCGAAGCTGACCGGGTCCGCTTCTGCGCCCGCCCTGCCCGAAGCGACGGCAACGCCGAGCGTCGCTCCGGTGAAGATCGAGATCAGTTACGAGAAACGGGACGACACGCTGCAAACCTTTACGGTGACGCAGTACGGCGGCGTCAGCATCCTCGGGACCAAGCCGGCTTCAAACGGAGAGATAGCATCGATCGCGCGCTTCGAAGGCGGCGTCCCTATCTGGCGGTTTGGCGCGAATCGAAGCCTGCCCGGAATGGGCGCGAATCAGCATGTCGCAAAGGTCGAGTACGGCGCTGTTCCCGCCGGGTTCACGCAGGACGTTCCGGATTCGGGACCGCCTGCTCCGCTGGATCCCGGCTACTACATTTTCACCATCGAACGCGCATCCGGCGCCGTCAATTGCGAAGCCCTAAAGATAAATGCTGACGGCAGTCTGCAAGGATATAGCGCGGAACCGCGCGCGGGTTCGAGCTTCCGATTGTGTTGCAACGTCAACGCCGACTTCGCCGAGCCCGCATCGTCGGCCGGATCGAATCCCGACTCCGGCAACCCTTAAGAATTCCTGGCAGCTGCGACGGCTGAAGCCTAGCCCGAAACTGAATCTCTTTTCAGTTGTGATGCTTGACTCGTAACTGACGATCTTCTCATCATTGTTCGTGAGCTTCAGCCGGGAGGCTTCACGTGACCGCCGACAAATTTGTCCGAGAACTGCATCCGAATCGATTTGATCGCAGACGCGAGAAGACGCGGCTTGATCTGCTCGCGGCCGCCGAAGGCGTGATCGCGCGCAAGGGTTATCACTCGACGCGCATCGCAGATATCGCCGACGAAGCCGACGTCGGCCTCGGCACGTTCTACCTCCACTTCAAAACCAAGAACGAAATCTTCATCGAGCTTATTGAGCACGGCGCGGGCGAGTTGCTCGCGATGATCGATGAAGCGAAGAAGGGCGTTGCGGACACTGCGGATCGATTGCGGATTTCCGTCGAGACCATCCTCGATGCGGCGGCGGAAAAACCCGAATCGTTTCGGATCGTGTTCGGGCATGGTCCGGCGTTTCTCGATCTGATGGTGCGCGTGCACGCGCTGTTTATCGAAAATCTCCGCGCCGATCTGGAATCGACGTTGGGCGAACGGGCCGAGGCCGTGGCGAATCTCACGATCGGGATGGTGTCGCAGGCGGTTTCGTGGCTGCTCGAACGCACGAATCTCAAGCCCGACGAACTCAAGGAGTTGACCGTCAATTTTGCGCTGGGCGGGCTCGAGCGGGCGATTTCCGCTGCCGCACGGTGAATACAAAACACCTGGAGGTTCTCTGGTAATGCAGACCGAAACCACTGAAATCACAACCCCGGTCGAAAACGTTTTCGACTGGAATTACGACGTTCGCTTCCCGCAACTCGACCGCCTTTACGAGAATGCCAAGCGCGATCAATGGAACGTCTCCACGACGATCAACTGGAATCGCCCGATCGAGCGCGAAGTGCTCGACATGTCGCAGATGCCGATGTTCCAGACCGAGCTTTATCGATCGCTGAGCCAGGAGCGGCGCGAGACGCTGGCGCGCAAGTTCGCGGCGTGGCGGCTTTCGCAGTTTCTGCACGGCGAGCAGGGCGCGCTGCTGGTATGCGGCCAGCTCGTCGACGCGGCCCCGGATCTCGACGCGAAGATGTGCGCTGCGGCGCAGGTGATGGACGAGGCGCGGCACGTCGAAGCGTTTCGCAAGTACATCACCAAGCTGGACAAGATTTATCCGATCGACCCGACGCTCGATCGCATCCTGCGCGCGATTATCGAGTGCGAGCGATGGGAGACCAAGTACGTGGGGATGCAGATCGTGGTCGAGGGATTGGCGATCGCGGCGTTTCGCTTCATGCAGCACGAATCCAAGGATCCGCTGCTTCAGGAGATGCTCGAATACGTGATGAAGGACGAATCGCGCCACGTCGGATTCGGCGTGCTCGCGCTGCGCGACGCGATCGGCGGGCTGGGCGGCATCGAGCGTCGCGCTATCGAAGAGTTCGCTTTCACCGCTTGCGACATGATGGTCACGAAGATAGAAAACGGCGTGCCGCGCGATGGTTTTCTTTCGGGGATGAGCGTCTTCGAAGAGATGGGCATATCGCAGGCGGATCTCGACGCGGAGATGAGCCGCAATCCTGCGTGGCGCGACGCCGAGCAGGACATGGAGCGCAAGTTCAACTCGTTCCTGTTTGTCGACACGATCATTCCGAATCTAAAGAATCTCGGCCTGCTGAACGAACGCACCGAGCCGTGGTATCGCGACCTGGGCGTGCTCGAGATGTACGCCGGCTGATCAGATTTCTCGCGAACGACGAAAACACGCGGGCCCCAAGCCCGCGTGTTTTTTGTCACACCGATTGGCGCTTCGGATTTGGCGATCCGCCACTAGCTCGTGCGGTATTTTTCGAGCCCTTTGCCGGTGAGCGCGTAGATCGGCTCGCTGAAAATCGAATCGACATCGCCGGTAAGATTGAATCCCATGGTTTTGTATAGCGCCGCAGCCTCGGTGTTCGCGCGAAAGCACACCAGCTTGACGGTTCGACACAGCGGATAGTGCCCGGTCAGGAAGCGCAGCACTTCCTCCATCGCCTCGCGCCCGTAGCCGTGACCCTGCTGCGATACGTCAATCATGATGTCGTCGACCCAGTAGTCGTCAGCGCTGCCCGGATCGCTGACCGTCGCCACGTAGCCGATAACCGTGTCTTCGCTGTCGCATATGACCATCGGCAGGTGCTCGTAGCGATCGCCGTAGCTGCGAACGTAGGCGCGCCCGAGCGCCCATCCCGGCGGCGTCACAAAACGCTTCTGATCGTCGCGCAGCTCCAGCCTCATCATCTGGAGCCAGTTTCCTCGATCCGCGGGTTTGAGCTTGACGCGCGACGCCATCTTCATCCCTGAATTTTCAGAAAAATGTCGCGCGCCCCTTCGGCCGTGATCTTCCTGACCGAGGCGATCCGATCGCTGAAGCGCGCAAGCGTTGATGTTTCGCTGGATCCGACGTCGACCAGCACTGCGAAAATCGAAAAGTCCAACCGCTCTTTGCGCTCGCGCATATGCGCGAGCCAATCGGGACTCACTTGCGATTCACCGTCCGTGATGATTACCACGTCACCGCGTTTGAGGCGCTTGTGTTCCAGCAATTCCATCGCAGCGTCGAGCGGACGTTCAAAGTCGGTACCTCCTCCAGGGAAGTACTCGGCCATCTCAAGCACTTTCTTGAATTCGGGCTGATAGCGCCGTTCACGATTCATGTCGAGGACTTTGAGTGTATCTCCGGAGGAAAACATGACGGCGCGAAACAGCCGGCGCTGGCGCCGCGCGATATCCATCAGCGTCAGGCTCACGGCTTTGGCCCACAGCTCCTTGTCGCCCTGCATCGAGGAGCTTACGTCAACGCATACGACCATCGGGCCTTTGCCCTTCTGTTCGTCGTCGCGCAATCGATACTGGAGTATCGACCCTTCGAGCATCCGGCGGCGGAAATCGCGCCCGAGAATCGGATGATGCATCGCGGCCAGTTCCGACGGAATCATGCGGCCGGGTTCCGCGCCGCGCTCGATGTCGTAAGCCTCGGCGGCGCCGTGTTCGAGCGTGTTCTTGCGCAACGCGCGCGCGTCATGCTTGAACCTGCCGACCAATCGCGCCAGTTCTCCCAGCTTGCGATTTCGCGCGAGGCGCCGTCCGAGTTCCAACCGCTCGCCGGCGGAGATTTTCCCGCCCTGACCGAACTCGCGGCTGAACGCGTGCGCATCGTCGGCGGCGCGATCGATGTCTTCCGCGAGATGCCCGGCCGTCAATTCCATCCGGCGCAACTGGCTCAGATCGCCGTTCTTTATGTCGTTTTCGACCCGACGCGCCTTCTGCCCTACACGCGCCTCCGATACTTTGGCGGCGCGCTCGGCAGCGTCGGCCAATTCCGCGATGCGCTTTTTCGCCTGTTCGTCGGCCGCGGGTTCGCCCTGCGATTCGGATGGCGGTTTCTCAGCGTTCGGCGAATCGATCATCTCCTGCATCTGTTTGAGCGCGTCGGCGCGTTCTTCGAGGTCCTCTTCCTGGCGCGTGAGGTCCCATAGATCGAGCATCTCGCTTCGATTGACGAGTCGCTCGGAACGGATCATCTCAAGCACCTGTTCGCCGAGTACGATCGCCCCGATGGCAGCCTTGTCGACCTCAAGCAGCGTGCGAATCTTTAGCGCTTCGAAGGTGGGCGAGGGTACGAGTTTTTCGAGAACCGTACGATTCAGGATCGCCGAATGGCGGACCGAATCCGGCTTGTTCCAGACCACGTTGTATTTGAACAAACCGAGGAACAGATCCATCAGGAGCGCTTCGAAATGCGGGACCAGCTCGCGTCCGGATTCGGCCAGCTCGGCCAGCGACGCGGCTGTGCGGCGAATCTCAGCCCACGCGCTTCGATCGTAGCTGTCGCTTTCGATCCAGGAGGTCGCGCGAGGCGGCTGCGGAATGAACAGACGACGCGGCGGTGCAGTCTTTCGTTTTCGAGCCATCAAGCAGACTTTGAGCAATCTAGCTCACATGATCTACTTCCCGCCATATAGTTTACGACGAAAGTACTACCCGGCGCGAATATCTGCGGCACGACGAACATTGAGCCGGCTGGAGCGCTTGAAAGGAGCATCCGACACCAACAACAATGGGGGGTGTTGATGCCCGGCGCTGCGGATGCGCGCGCGGTCGGATTCGGGTATACAAGGCGAAACGATGGATGCTGAAGAACGGGATCAGAGCCTGGCCGGAAAGCGCCGCACGCTCTTGATCGCAACGGTTGCCGAATTCATCGCGACCGCGCAGCCGGTCGGATCCCAGCAGGTCGCGGGACGCCATAATATCGGGATAAAGTCCGCGATGGCGCGCAACATGATGGCGGAGCTCGAGGAGCTTGGCTATCTATCGCAGCCCCATACCTCCGCCGGGCGCGTCCCAACCGACAAGGCTTTTCGCTATTTCGTCGACCATATGGCGGATTCGACGCGGATCGCATTCCGCGATCGCACTCAGATTGAACTTCATTACTCGGAGCGCGGGCGGGACCTTCTCGCGCTGATGCGCGACACGCCCCGCCTTCTTTCGCTTCTTACGGGGCAGGCGGCGATCGTGATGTCGCCGCGCCTGGAAACCGTCGAAATCGAACGCGTCAACTTCGTGCGGCTGCGCGAATCCGAGGTTCTCGCAATTTTCGTAACGAAAGCCTCGACGGTGCAGAATCGCGTGGTGGCGTGCGAACGCGATCATTTGCAGGACGAACTGGATCGGATGGCGCGCTACCTGAACGAATCGCTGCACGGACGCACTCTCGATCAGGCGCGGCGCTGGATCGAATCGCAACTGCGCGAAGAGCGCGCCCGCTACGATAGCTTTATGCGCGAAGCCCTTGAGTTCGGCGACGCGGTGACGGGACATATCGAGGGCGGAGAGTTGTACGTCGAAGGCAGCGTCAATGCCCTTGAGCAACCGGAGTTCGCCGATCCCGAGCGTGTCAAGGATCTCCTGCGGGCGCTTGAGGACAAGACCGCTCTGCTGCAACTTCTTGAGCGAAGCCTGGAACAGCATACCCTTACTGTATCGATCGGCTCGGAGAACGTTAGTCCCAAGCTGGCGGCGTTCTCGGTCGTCGCGGCCCCCTATACTGGCGGCGCCAAGCCTCCTGGGAGCGTCGCAATCGTCGGCCCGGTCAGAATGGATTA
>DASPQU010000375.1:0-7067 GCA_035624805.1 Binataceae bacterium (SeqCode)
CGCGTTCGAGGCGGAGGCTCGGGCTCCGGGATGGTCGGGACACGCGGTCCCGGCGAAACGCAGCTTGAGGTCGACCGTCGAAAGATTCGCGAGCGACTTTCGCGTCTGAAGAATCGATTGGCCGAGGTCGAGCGCACGCGATCGATCCAGCGCCGCCGGCGCCTCGAGGTTCCGTTTCCAACCGTCGCACTCGTCGGCTATACGAACTCGGGAAAATCGACGTTGATGAATCGTCTCACCAATGCCGGCGTCGAAGCGGCGGACCGCCCGTTCTCGACGCTCGATCCGACGATTCGGCGGCTTCGACTGCCGGGCAAGATGGACGTTATGCTGGTAGACACGGTCGGATTCATCCATCGATTGCCGCATATGCTGATCGAGGCGTTCAAGGCGACGCTTGAGGAGGTCCGCACCGCGTCGATGCTGCTCCATGTTGTAGACGCAAGCTCGGAGCTTGCGCCGGAACGGATGAAGGTCGTCGATCGCGTGCTTGAGGAAATCGGCGCAAGCGCTGTGCCGCGACTCCTGGTGATGAACAAGATCGATCAGATTCCCGACGGTGCGCCGTGGCTTTGGGATCGCGACGCGATCGCGATCTCGGCGCTGACCGGAAAGGGAGTCGAGCCACTGCTCGAGGAGATCGCGCGTCATTTCAGCGGTACGCGTGAGGAAATCGCGGTCAGGCTGTCGGCCGATCGCGGCGATCTGGTCGCGATGGCGCGGCGCGACGGACAGGTGCTGAGCGAAGAATATGAAGACGGCATCGTGACGATGCGGGCTCGTGTGAGCGCTCCAGTGGCGGGACGGCTCCGCAAGGCCGCAATCGCGAATTCCTGACCATGGCCACGCAACCGGCACAAGCAAGAAGTCCTCAAGCGTCGATCCCGCGTCCGCAGGTCGCGCATCTGCTCAATCTGCCCAACTCTCTGACCCTGATTCGAATCTCGATGGTGCCGGTGTTTCTCGCGATGATCAGCCGCCATCACTACACCCATGCGCTCTACGTTTTCGGAGCGGCGGCGGTGACCGACAGCCTCGACGGTACGGTTGCGCGATGGTTCGACGCAAAGACCGAGTTGGGCGCGTTCCTCGATCCGTTTGCGGACAAGCTGATGCTGGTGACCGCCTTCATTACGCTCACAATCGCGGGGAACTTTCCGCCGTGGGTGCTCGGCATCGTCCTCATCCGGGATGTGGTGATCGTTACCGGCTACTTCATGCTGGTGTTTTTCACCGGTGATAGGATTCCGGTGCGGCCCAGCTATCTGGGAAAGGCGAGCACGTTTTTCCAACTCGCCGCCGTAGTCGCTGCGCTCGCACGCATGGACGCGACGATGCCCCGCGACTTCAACTATCTGCTCTACGCGGCTGCAGCCGTCACGTCCTGCTCCGGCCTGAACTACGTGTATCGCGGGCTGCTCTGGCTCTTCTATCGCGAACCCGAGATGTTCGAGTAGAGCGCAGAGCTGCGTCCGGAAATCGGATACGCGAAGGTTCACTCCGCTCATTTTCAAGCGGTGACAATTGGTCCGCAAAGAATCTGATTGTCTGCAACCGCTACGCAGCGATTTGTGACACGTACTAGCGTTTTCTTTCCGGTGCGCGTTGAGGATGCAACACCAGCTCAAGCGGACACGAGTGCGCCGGCGACTTTACGATCGCAACCACTGCGGACGCGACATCGTCGGGCGCCAGCATCATCGATCGATCGAGGCGCTTGCTCGCCGGAATCAGCGCAGTGTCGACCAGACCCGGGATGATGACGGACACTTTGATCCCGTACTCACGCAAGTCGGCGAAGGCCGCACGGGTGAAGGCTACGATTCCAGCTTTTGCGGCGGCATACACGGCCTCGCCCGCAGGCGAATCCGTTGCGGCAGTCGACGCGATATTGACGATTGCGCCCGCACCAGCCTCGGCCATGCGACGAGCAGCGAGCCGGCTGAGGGCTATGGGCGTGCGCAGATTCACGTCCAGGATCCGATGCGTATCGGCGTCCGCAATCTTGAGAATCGACGTACGCGCAGGGGCCCATCCAGCATTGTTGACCAGCACGTCGATACGATCGAAACAATCGACCGTCGCCTCGTAGAGCATCTCCGCCGCATCGCGCTCCGCCAGGTCAATTAAGACGATCAGTGCTCGATGGGCGGGAAGGCTGGTCAGCCGGCGCGTCTCCTCTAGCTCGTCGCGCGATCGAGCGGCGATAGCCAGCGAGTAACCCTCGCGTGCCAGCGCGATAGCGATCGCACGGCCGATACCGCGTCCTGCGCCGGTAACGATCGCAACCGGATTTGGATGGGTCTGCGTCACGCGGATGAACTCCCGCCCGCCCGACTCAGCCAGTCTTGCGATCGCGCGCCAAGTTGCACAGACTCTGGTTTACCCGAAGGGGATTTGGGGAGCCAGAAAAATCAAAGGCAGGCCGTACCGTCTGCGTCTGGACGAACGGCGAGGTGTAGATGAACCGGCAGGTTTTTCGCGAGTACGACATCCGCGGGATAGTCGAAAACGATTTCGATGATCGTTTTGTCGTCGATCTGGGACGCGCCTACGCGACGATTCTCAATCGCGCAGGCAAACGACGAATCACGCTCGGACGCGACTGCCGGCTGTCTTCGGATCGACTGCGCGACCTGCTCCTCGAAGGCGTCCTCGGTGGCGGGATCGACGTGGTCGACATAGGAGTCGTTCCTACTCCGCTGCTCTATTTCTCGGTCCGCCACTGGGAGATGGACGGTGGTGCGATGATCACCGGCAGCCATAACGCCGCCGAATACAACGGATTCAAGCTCGGCGTCGGCCCGACGACCATTTTCGGCGCCGACATTCAGAAGGTAGCCGATATTATCGAGCGCGGCGATTTCGTCAGCTCGCAACGCAAAGGCTCTGTTACGGAGCGCCCTGTGCTTCCCGACTATCAGGCGTACGTCAAGAACGACATCAAGCTGCGGCCCGGCCTGAAGGTCGTCGTCGACGGCGGCAACGGAACCGGAGGCGTCGTTGGCGCGCCGCTGATGCGGGCGCTGGGCGCGGACACGATCGATCTTTACATCGAGATGGACGGGCGCTTTCCGAATCATCATCCCGATCCCACCGTCGAAGAGAACATGCGCGACCTCGCAGCGGCCGTGAAGAGCAATCGCGCGGAACTCGGAATCGCCTACGACGGCGACGCCGATCGGATCGGCGCGATCGACGAGAACGGGCGAATCGTATGGGGCGACGAGCTGATGGTCATCTTTTCGCGCGCAATCCTGAAGCAGCGCCCCGGCGCGACGTTCATCGGCGACGTCAAATGCTCGCAGCGCATGTACGACGATATCGCGCGTCATGGCGGGCGTCCCGTGATGTGGAAGACGGGCCACTCTCTGATCAAGAGCAAGCTCAAGGAGGAGCGTGCGGCGCTCGCCGGCGAGATGAGCGGCCATATGTTTTTCGCCGACCGCTACTATGGCTTTGATGACGCCATCTACGCGTCGATGCGCCTGCTGGAAATCGTTAGCCAGTCCGGCAGGGGCTTGGCGCATCTGCTCGCCGATCTTCCGCAGAGTCACTTTACGCCGGAAATCCGCATCGATTGCCCCGACGATCGCAAGTTCGATGTCGTGCGGCGCGCCGCGGAGTTTTTCTCGAAGCATTACGATGTGATCGCGATCGACGGCGCGCGCGTGAAATTTCCCAACGGATGGGGTCTCGTGCGCGCTTCGAATACTCAGCCGGCGCTGGTGCTTCGATTCGAGGCGTCGGATCCGAAGAGCCTCGGCGAAATTCGCTCGCTATTCGAAAGCAAGCTCAAAGAGCTTGGCGCCATCTGATCGTGAAGGGTGACAACGATGGTCCGTAAAGCCGCCGGCTCATCCGCGCTGATAATCGCCGGCGGGCGCGGCACTCGATTCTGGCCGGCGAGCCGCGAGAGCAGGCCCAAGCCGCTGTTCTCCATCGACAAGGGTTCGACGCTCCTCGGCGACGCGATCACGCGCCTCGTTCCGCTCATCAAGCGCGATCGCATCTTCGTTCTGGTCACCTCTCAGCAGGAGGCGGTTTTCCGCAAAGCCCTTGAAGGACTGATTCCACCGGAAAATCTGATTCTCGAGCCCGACGGACGCGGCACCGCGGTCGCCATCGCCTACGGCGCCGCCGTCATCCAAAGCCGCGTTGGCGAGGGGATTATCGCGGTGATGCCGGCCGACCATTACATCTCGCCCGCGGCGGATTTCCGCGCCACGCTTGCCAGCGCGATCAAGCTCGCCTCGCGCGAGGACGCGATCGTCGTCATCGGCGTCGAGCCGACGCGTCCGGAAACCGGCTACGGTTACCAGGAGATCGGCAGAAAGGTCGACGGCGGATTCAAAGTCGCGCAATTTATCGAAAAGCCTGCCCTCGCCGCTGCGAAGCGGATGATTCGCACGAAGCGGTATCTATGGAACGCCGGGATGTTCGTGATGAAATCCTCGACGCTCGCCCGCGAGCTAAAGACGCATTGTCCCGAACTCGCGCGCGCCTCGACCAAACTCGCGACGCTCACCGGCCCGGCGCTCGCGCGCTTCTATCGCAAGCTCAATTTCGATTCCTTCGATCGCCAGATTGTCGAGAAGAGCGAGCACGTGCTCGGCGTCGTGGCGAAATTCGCATGGCATGACGTCGGCACCTGGGAGGGACTGTGGGAGGCGATGGGCGGGCGCAGCGACAACGTGCTCGTCGGACAGGTGATCGCGTTCGACGCCGACGGCGTGCTCGCCCACAGCCATTCGCGCCTGATGGTCCTGCTTGGCGTGAAGAATATCGTCGCAGTGGATACCGACGATGCGCTCCTCATCATCGATCGCGGACGGTCGCAAGAGACGCGCCGCGTAATCGAGGAACTCAAGCGCCGCGGCCTGACGCATTACCTGTGAGCGCGGCCCGTCTGCGCCTTTGATTCAAGCGCCCGGAAAGCGCACTGTCTCGTGAACAATCTTTCAACTCTGTTCGCGACGAGAGACATATTGTTGGACAATTTCAATCCTCTTCGCGACCAGGGAGATCTTCTTTCTAACCCCTCTCCCTGACCAGGGAGAGGGCAGGGTGAGGGCAAGGAGGCAAAGCCATGAGCCGGATTTTCGGAGAGATGCGGCAGATCGCATTCGTCGTGCGCGACCTCGAAAAATCGCTCGACTACTGGACGCGCACACTGGGTGTCGGCCCTTTCTATATGATGCGCGATCTCAAGCCGGACAACTATCGCTATCGCGGTAAGCCGGTTGAGCCTCCGCGAATCTCGCTGGCTCTTGGCTTCTCGGGCGAGTTCCAAGTCGAGATTATCCAGCAGCACGACGATAAGCCGTCAGCGTATCGCGACTATCTCCTCGCCGGTCACGAGGGATTCCAGCACGTGTCGTCGTGGATGACGCGCGCGGAATACGATCGCGCAGTGCCGGAGCTGGTGCGCTCGGGAATCCCGGTGGCGCACGAAGGCTCGATACCGGGCAGCGGCGTCCGATTCATCTACTTCGCGACCGATAACGCGCCGGGCGGTCCGCTTTACGAAATTTCGGAGGCGAAAGAGCCGCCGATATACAACGGGATGCTCAAGATTCGCGATCTCGCGCGCGCCTGGGACGGCCGCAACCCCGTCCGCGACTTCGCGGAGCTGTCGCGCTGACGTTTTTGATTCGTCATCCCGAACGGAGGCTGCCGAAGTGAGGGATCTCGCGCGGTATCCCGCGCGTTCAGCCTCGTGCTTTCTTGACGCCCGTAGGAACGGGCGAGATCCTTCGCGGCGCTCGAAATGATCTCGCTTGCTCAGGATGACGTGAACGCGAGGGTGAGTCTCAGTCCAGCGCCTGGGGGTCGCACTTGAGTGCGAGTTTGCGCAGCTCGGTTTCGTTCTCGTAGGCCTCGCGTGACATCGCCATCAGCCGCTGCGCGACGCTCTCATCAACGCTCTCCCACTTGGCGGATGCGCGTGAGAGCGAGACCGAAATCTCCGCCAGCATCGCCAAATCGATGCTCAGTCGCTCCCAGTTGTTGGAGCCGTCGTGCGGCGTCGATGCTGGGGGACGAGGCCACAATCCGCGATCTGCGAGCATCGCGCGCAAGGTCTTTTCATGCGCTGCCTCGCGCTCCGCGATTTCGGCGACGCCCTTTTCGATAAGATGCAGTCGCGCCATCGCCGCATGACGCCGCATCCTCGCCACTAGCACTTCGGCGAGTCCTGCTACGTCCTCAAGTTCGAGAGTCAGAGCATGCGGCTTTTCCTCAAACGCCGCGCGCAACTTGTCGAGAATTCCCATCGATGCCACGTGTCCTGTCCCCGTTAGTCAGGCCGGAGTGAATCGTTCATCGCCGCAGCCGTCAATACGTAATACGAAAACTGAGCGTGGGCCAAGACGCCGAGCGCTTGCGCATTTTCCAGAACGGACGTTCTCTCGTATCATTTGCCGAGGAGCGCGAGGAGATCTGGCGATGGACATCAAGGCTATCGATGTGAGCGTGCCGGCCGATTGCAACGTGATCATCGGGCAGGCCCATTTCATCAAGACCGTCGAGGACCTTTACGAAGCGATCGTTCAGGCCGTGCCCGGCGTCAAATTCGGCGTCGCGTTCAACGAGGCGTCGGGTGTTTGCCTGATTCGTCATACCGGCACCGACGCGTCGCTCGAAGCGGCGGCGATAGCGGCGGCTAAATCGATCGGCGCGGGTCATGTTTTCGTCGTGATGCTCGGCAACGCCTTTCCGATCAACGTGCTCAACCAGGTGAAATCTATCGCAGAGGTATGCACGATTTTCTGCGCCACCGCGAATCCTCTGCGTGTGCTCGTCGCCGGCGACGATGTGGGCCGCGGCGTCCTTGGCGTGATCGATGGATCGTCGCCAAAAGGCGTCGAGGGTGAAAAGGAGCGCGGCGAGCGTCACGCGATGCTGCGTCGGTTCGGATACAAGCAGTAACGAAACGATCTTTTCGCGTCTCGTCGCGATATGTCGCGCGGCGACGAGCCCCGATATATTTTAAGGTAGTGCCCCGAGGCACAATTTTCTGAGGCTGCGAAAAACTGGCGGGCGGGTGATGTAGTGCGAGGCTCGGG
>DASPQU010000376.1:0-4835 GCA_035624805.1 Binataceae bacterium (SeqCode)
AAGGCAATCAAGGACTGGAACGATCTCATCAAGCCAGGTGTTGCGGTAATCGCGCCCAACCCGAAAACCTCGGGCGGCGCAAGATGGGCATTCCTGGCCGCCTGGGGCGCTGCCGTTCGCGCCCCGAGCGGCAACGAGGACGGCGCGCGAGCTTACGTTACGAAGCTCTATCAGAACGTCCCGGTGTTGGATTCCGGAGCGCGGGGCTCGACGACCACGTTCGCTGAGCGCGGGATCGGAGACGTGCTCCTGTCGTGGGAAAACGAAGCCTACCTGATTTTGAATCAGCTCGGCCAGGGCAGCTTCGAAATCGTCTATCCGTCTGCGAGCATCCTGTGCGAACCGCCCGTCGCGGTCGTCGACCGGGTCGCTTCGCGACACGGGACAGGCGAGGTCGCCCGCGCATACCTACAATACCTGTACAGCCCCGAAGGGCAGGAGATCGTCGCGCGCAATTATTATCGTCCGCGGCTCGAATCCGCACGCAGCAAGTTCGTCGGCTCAACGCATCCAATTTCGCTGTTCACTATCAAGGACGTTTTCGGCGACTGGAAGAAGGCTCAGACCAAATTCTTCGCAGACAACGGGGTGTTCGACCAAATCTATGTTCCGAAGTAAGGCGACGGCACGGCGCTCGCGATGCTGCTACTGAAACGCAAAAGTATCCTGCCCGGCTTCGGCCTCTCATTGGGGATCACGACGGTCTACCTCAGTTTGATCGCCGTGATCCCTCTCTCCACCATTTTCCTGAAAACGGCGCAGATGAGCCCGGCGCAGTTCTGGCAGACCGTCGCGTCAGCCCGGGTGCTGGCGTCATTTCGATTGAGTTTCGGAGCATCGCTAATCGCCGCTTTCGTCAACTCGATCTTCGGGCTGCTCGTAGCGTGGACGATGGTCCGCTACTCGTTTCCCGGGCGTACTATCGTCGACGCGATGATCGACCTTCCATTCGCACTTCCGACTGCCGTCGCGGGAATCACGCTGACGACTTTGTGCGCGACCAATGGATGGATCGGGCGCTATACGGCGCTGGCGGGAATCAAAATCTCGTATACTCCGCTGGGAATATCGATCGCGCTTATCTTCGTCGGATTGCCGTTTATCATCCGGACTGTTGAGCCGGTGCTCGAAGAGTTAGACCACGAACTCGAGGAGGCCGCAGCGACGCTCGGCGCGGGACGGCTGCAAACTTTCCTTCGGGTGATTCTCCCCAATCTTTTTCCCGCCGTGCTGACCGGATTCGCACTCGCGTTCGCGCGCGCGGTCGGGGAATACGGCTCGGTGGTGTTCATCGCTGGCAACATGCCGATGAAAACCGAGATCGTCCCGCTTCTGATCATGACGCGCCTGGAGCAGTTCGATTATCGCGGTGCGACTGCAATTGCGTTGGTGATGTTGCTGTTTTCGTTCGCGCTGTTGCTGACGATCAACCTCCTGCAGCGATGGACCTCGAGGTTTTACGCGCAATGACAACCCTGACGGAGTACGCGCGATGGCAATGATCGTCTCGCGCTCGGGAGCGTCTGCTCAGCGCAAGCGCTTGAGCGTTTCGGAGCCGCGATGGGTGCGAATCGCGCTGACCGCGACGGCGCTTACCTTCCTGCTCGTTTTTCTCGGGCTGCCGCTGTTTGCCGTATTCTTTTATGCGCTGAACAAAGGCGTCGGCGTCTACCTCGCGAGCATCACCGACCGATATACGCTCAGCGCCATCTTCAAGACGCTTCTCACGGCCTCGATCGCAGTGCCGCTCAACGTGGCGTTCGGAATCGCTGCGGCGTGGGCGATCGCGCGATTTGATTTTCGCGGCAAGAACATCCTGATCACGCTAATCGATCTCCCATTCGCCGTGTCGCCGGTTATCGCCGGTATGATTTTCGTTCTTCTTTTCGGTTCGCAGGGTATCTTTGGCGCCTGGCTCGCAAGCCACGACATAAAAATCATCTTCGCGACTCCCGGAATTATCCTCGCGACAACCTTTGTAACGTTCCCGATCGTCGCACGCGAGTTGATCCCCGCCATGCAGGCATCAGGAAGCGAAGAGGAGGAGGCCGCGCTTTCGCTGGGCGCGAGCGGATGGCAGGCCTTCTGGCGCGTGACGATTCCCAATGTGAAATGGGCGCTGCTCTACGGCGTCATCATCTGTAATGCGCGTGCGATGGGAGAGTTCGGCGCGGTTTCCGTCGTCTCGGGCAGCATCCGAGGCAAGACGGTCACGATGCCGCTATGGGTTGAGATTCTTTACAACGAATACAACTTCGCCGGGGCTTTCGCGGTTGCAAGTCTCCTCACATTGCTCGCGCTCATAACGATTCTCGCGAAGCGTCTTATCGCGACGCCCGTGAGATCCCAGGAAATTTCCGATGAGCTTACCGAATCAATCGAAGCTAAAATCGGAGAGGCCGCATGAGTATCGAAATCCACAACATCACCAAGACTTTTGGCGCGTTTAAGGCGCTCGACAACGTCAGCCTGGAAATCAAAACCGGAGAACTGATTGCGCTTCTCGGACGTTCGGGTTCCGGCAAAACCACGCTGCTCAGGGTTCTTGGAGGACTCGAGATTCCGGACAGCGGGCAGGTGCTGTTTCACGGCGAGGAAGCGACGGATCGCAGCGCTCGGCAGCGACAGGTCGGTTTCGTATTTCAGCATTACGCCCTGTTTCGCCACATGACGGTTTTCGAAAACGTCGCGTTTGGATTGCGGGTGCGTCCGCGCAATCTGCGTCCGAGCGAAGACCAGATCGGAAAACGCGTCCGCGAACTGCTCAATCTAGTGCAGCTCGATTGGGTCGCCGATCGCTATGCGTCGCAGCTATCCGGCGGGCAGCGTCAACGTATCGCGCTGGCACGCGCCCTTGCGGTCGAGCCGCGAATCCTGCTGCTCGACGAACCGTTCGGCGCGCTCGACGCCAAAGTCCGACGCGATCTTCGACAGTGGCTCAAACGCCTGCATGATGATCTGCACATCACGACGGTCTTCGTGACGCACGATCAGGAAGAGGCGCTGGAACTGGGAAATCGCGTCGTGCTTTTTCACGAGGGTCGTGTCGAACAGGTTGGAACTCCCGACGAGGTCTATAACCATCCCGCGACGCCGTTCGTTTTCGAATTTCTAGGCAACGTCAATCTTTTCCACGGCCGCGTCGAGGACGGCAGATTTCGTATCGGTCCGAGCCTTCCAGCCGAGCCGATCAATGGCAACGGCACCGCGCGCAAGAGTAAAGTCTACGTAAGGCCGCATCTTCTTGAAGTGTCAAACAGCCCGGCAGGACAAGACTCTTTCGCGGCGACTGTCCGGCACATCAACAGCGCCGGCCCGCTGGTCAAGCTGGAATTGCTCAGCGAATGGGGCGATCCTGTTTCTGCGGAGATCAGCCACGAGCGGTTTCGTGCACTTGATCTAGAGCCCCAAGCAAGGGTCTATTTGAGTCCTAAGGAAAATCGCGTTTTCGTATATCAAATCTGACGCAAACGTTTACGAGACAACATAATGGCGGAACAAAACAATTATCGACTCGGCACTCTGGCGCTTCACGCAGGACAGGAAGCGGACCCCACGACCAACGCGCGCGCCGTGCCCATCTATGCAACCACCTCATACGTCTTCAACGACACCGAGCACGCGGCGAGCCTCTTTGCTCTAAAGGAATTCGGGAACATCTACTCGCGTCTCATGAATCCGACGTGCGACGTGCTCGAGAAGCGGCTCTCCGCGCTCGACGGCGGGGTCGGAGGACTCGCGTTCGCATCCGGTCAGGCGGCGATCACTGCCGCGATCCTCACCATCTGCCATAGCGGACAGAATTTCATCTCTTCAAAAAGCCTGTACGGCGGCACTTGGACGTTGTTTACGCAGACGTTTCGTCAACTCGGAATCGAGGTGCGCTTCTTCGATGCGGACAAACCCGAGCAGATAAGCAAGCTCGCCGATGACAAAACGCGGCTGGTTTACATGGAGGTGCTCGGAAATCCGAAAAACGACGTGCCCGATTTTCGCAAGATCGCGGATGTTGCGCACAGCCGCGGATTGCCGGTCGTGATCGACAACACCGTCATGACGCCGCTCCTGTTCCGTCCGATCGAGCACGGAAGCGATATCGTCGTGTACTCGACGACGAAATTTATCGGCGGACACGGGACGCATATTGGCGGAGCGATTGTCGATACCGGCCGCTTCAAGTGGGGCGCGAATCCCAAGAAGTGGCCGGAGTTCTGCGCGCCGAGCCCTTCTTATCACGGGATGGTTTTCGAAGAGGCGCTTCGTCCAATCGGCAATCTCGCGTACATCCTGCACATCCGGACGCATTGGCTTCGCGATACCGGCGCGGCGATGAGCCCCTTCGCCGCGTTCCTGTTCCTGCAAGGCCTTGAGACGCTGCATCTCAGGATGCCGCGCCATAGCGAGAACGCGCTCGCCGTTGCGCATCATCTGGAAAAACATCCGGATGTCGAATGGGTCAACTATCCGGGATTGCCGAGTCATAAGGATTACCAGAACGCGCGCAAGTATCTCCCCAAGGGGCAGGGCGCGCTGCTGGGATTCGGTATCAAGGGTGGACGCGAAGCGGGCGTCAAGTTCATCAACAGCGTCAAGCTCGCGAGCCATCTGGCGAATATCGGCGATGCGAAGACGCTGGTGATTCATCCCGCGTCGACGACGCACTCGCAGCTAACCACCGAGGAGCAGCGCGAGACGGGCGTGACGCCCGAGTACGTTCGCGTCTCGGTGGGTATCGAAGACGTCCAGGATATAATCGAGGATCTCGATCAGGCGCTTGTCGCTTCGCAAAAGTGACGCACGCCTGAGACGACAGCGACTAATGACCCCGCGCTCCG
>DASPQU010000377.1:0-2068 GCA_035624805.1 Binataceae bacterium (SeqCode)
CGCGAGCTGGGCCTTAAGCCCGTTCCATTTCGACTTGTCCATCGCGGAGGGATTTTTCTCCAGGGCCGCATCTACGACTCGCCGATCCGAAATCAGCGCATCGAGCGCCAGCTTTGCGCCGGCCGAATCGCCGCGCGCGAGCGAAGTCGACAGCGATTGTGCGTCGCCCGCGAAACTCGCCATCCCGCCCAACAGGTCGTCCATTTTGGACGTGCTCGGATCCGAGTTGAGCGAGTTGAGAATCGCGAAGGCTTGATCGCTCAATTGCCGCGCGGATTCTTTTGTGTCGGAGCCATAGACGATTCCCGCGCCGATACTCGCACTCAAAATCAGGAGCGCGAGAGCGACAAATCGACATTGCGGCCGGGATCTGCTGGACTGCTGATATCGGCCGCGATCGAATTTCCGCAAGGTAAAAACGGCGAAAATCCTCAGGCTTGCTGCTTGTAGCGTTCCGCCGTTTGCTTAATCTGGCGCGCGAGGCGAACGAAGGTTTCGCCTTCGTCATAGATGACCAGAAAGAGCATCCCGCCCGCGCCGACGATCAAACCGAGAATGAAAGCTCCCATGGCTGTCTTCTCCCAGTGACATCTCGATCATATGCCAAAGCGGCTTCGCATAGAACTCGACATTTAACCGCCGGTAGCCAGATTCGGAGCGCTGTGGTTAGACTGGAATTGTAATCAAACCGTCGTGAACGAAACCATTCACAACGCGATCGAACCGACCGAGCACATGCCGACCGCCTCGCCATCCGAGTACGAAGCACTGACTGCGGGCGCGGCGATACGTATCCTGGGCGACCGCACGATCATTCGAGTTACCGGCGACGATCGCGTGACGTTTCTTCACGGGATGTGCAGCAACGACGTCAAAGGCGCGAAACCCGGCGCGATCGTTCCGGCGCTAATCCTGACAGAGCATGCGCACATCATCGCGGACCTGTTTTTGTGGATCGCCCCCGACGCTATCCATATCGAGATCGACTCGGAATCGTGGCCGCTGACGCACGACCATCTTGAGAAACTCCTGGTCGCCGACGATGTCGAATTCTCCGATCCGGCGACGCTTGGCATCCTGCACGCGCAAGGCGCGCGCGCGGCGCAAACCCTCGCGCAAGCGGGCTTTCCCGATGCTTCGACGCTTAAGGCGCTCCAGTGGAAACCCTGCGGCAGCCGGATGATCGGTCGGCTGGACCGGTTTGGGTGCGACAGCTTTTCGATTGTCGACAGTGCCGACGCGGTGATGGCGGCGGCGCGCTCGCTCGAAAAAGCAGGGGCGACTCTGCTCGATCCCGATGCGCTCGAAGTCGTGCGGATCGAAAACGGAATCGCCAGGGTCGGCGTAGATACCAATGACAAGACGCTCGCGCTCGAAGCGCGGATGGATCGTGCGATCTCGTTCAACAAGGGATGCTATGTCGGGCAGGAGACCGTCGAGCGCGCGACGGCGCGCGGCGGAATCAAGAAACAGCTGTTCGGCTTGCTCTTCGAATCGCCCGTCGAACCCGATACCGCCCTTGTGATGGAAGGGCGTGAAGTCGGACACGTGACCAGCGTCGCGGTATCGCCCAAGCTCGGACCGATAGGGCTCGCGATTATCGATCGTCGCGCCTGGGCGCCAGGCACCGAACTTACCGCCGGCCACGCCAAAGCAATCGTCAGCGATCTGCCGTTTGGCGCGGCTATACCTAAACCATCAGCCTGAGAGCGAACGGCACCCGCTGGCGAGCGGCGAACTTATTTCGCTGCAACAGCTTCGGCGCGTGCCACTGCCTTCGCGTCCGAGCCCTTTGGCACGGGAGGATCCGGCTCGCTCATCCGCGCCGTAACATCTGCGTCCGACATCGTGAAGACGCTCTCGCGTCCGGGCGGAAATTCCATCGGCGGATTTCGCAGATCGACCTTCGGATTCGCAACCGCGCCGCCCTTGGATCGGAAGGGTGCCGGACGCTTGAAAGCCTCGAGTTCGGTCGCGCTGATTTTGCAGAGCTCGACAACTTCGGGGTCGATCCACTGCTCCGCCTCGATTCCCTGACCCTCGGACGTCGCGAACTCAAGCATGATGC
>DASPQU010000378.1:0-3602 GCA_035624805.1 Binataceae bacterium (SeqCode)
GAATCCATGGCACTATCGCAGGTTCGGTGGCGAAAATAGCCGCCTTCACAGATTTTCTCGCGCTCCGCTGTCGCGCCTTAATTCCTCTCCCTGACCAGGGAGAGGACGCCGCGAAGCGGCAGGTGAGGGTGCCGAGCAGAAATGAAGACCAGCCCTCACCCTGACCTCTCCCGTCACAGAACGGGAGAGGGGAATAGGGACGTGCGCGCTCCTCGGACTCGGACGACAGCGGAGTCCGCGAAAATCGATGGAGAAAGCGGACGAGTGGCCGGAAAGGCGCGGCCTCCGTGATAGATTCGGGCGACGCCCGGGTCTTCGAAAATCTGTGAAAAAAACGGGAGAGGGGGCGTCCGCTCAGATCCGGCAGAGCAGCGCGCCGTCGACGGCGATCGATTCTCCCGTCACGAATCCCGACGCCGACGACACCAGGTAGAGCAGTACTCCGCAGAGTTCGTTCGGACTCACCAGCTTGTTGTCGGGCAAATACTTGAGCAGGTTCTGCGCGAACTCATTCTGAGCCACGGCGGGACTCGGCGGACTGTCGAGCCATCCCGCTTCGATCGCGTTGACGCGGATTGAGCGCCGCGCCCATTCCAGCGCCAGCGCGCGCGTCAGGTTGAGGACGCCCGCCTTGGCCGCGCAATAGAGCGACGCGTTGGGAACGCCGCGATGCGCGAGGATCGACGTGATGTTCACAATCGTGCCGCCGCGCCGCTGCAGCATCACACGCGCGGCCTCCTGACACGACATCCAGACGGTCTTGAGATTGTCTTCGATCACGCGATCGAAGACCGAGTCGTCGGTTTGGTCCGCGGGACCGTAGGCCGGCGAATCGAGAGCGTTGACGAGGATATCGAGCCCGCCCAGCTCTTTTAGCGCGAGGTCCGCGGTTGCGCTCAAGTCCGCGCGAATCGCGGCGCGCTGGACGCGAACCACTATCCTCGAGGCGTTGGTCGTGATTTTTTTCGCAGCGTCCTTGAGCTGCTTTTCCGCCCCGACGTCCTGCGACGCCATCATCACGCGTGCGCCCGCCTCGGCCAGAGCAGTTGACGCGGCAATGCCGACGGGGGTTTCAGCGCCGACGACCAGCGCGGCTTTTCCTTCAAGTGAGAATTCGGAGAGGACCGATGCCATAGGATGATTTCCTTACGATTGCGCGTCGTTCTTGCCTGCCAGCTCCGGCAGCACGCCTGTCGGAGAGATGCCGCCGGCGAGTCCGCCGCCGTCGATAATCACGAGTTCGCCGTTGATGTGGTTGGACGCATCGGAGGCGAGAAAAACCGCAAGCGGCGCCAGCTCGGCGTCGTTGCCCGTGCGTCCGAGCGGGATGAATTTGCCGCCCTTGTAAAATTCCATCGCGCGCTCATCGTGCGGGAAAACTCCCGGCACGATGCAATTGGTCTGGACGTTGTTCTTCGCATATGTCAGCGCGAGCGATCGCGTAAGCTGGATAACGCCGCCCTTCGAGCATGCGTACATGTAGTTGTCGCGCCCGCCGCGCAAGCCAAAACCGGAGGCGACGTTGATAATCTTGCCGCGATTCTGCTTCACCATCGCGGGAACCACTGCGCGCGCCGCGTAGAACTGGCTGGTCAGATTGGTGTCGAGTCCGCGCCGCCATTCGTTGTCGGTGATTTGATCGATTCGCTTCGAAGCCGATTCGTCGCCGCCGCCCGCGTTGTTCACCAGGATATCGATCCTGCCGAACTCCTTGAGCGCCGCTTCCGCCATCGCGTTGACCTGATCGGATCGCGTCACGTCGGTCGGCACGATCAGACATTTGCGCCCGGTCTTGCCCACCGCTTCCGCCGTCTCTTCGAGCTGAGAACGCGTGCGCGACGCCGCAACGATGTCCGCGCCGACCTCCGCGAACTTGACCGCCATCGCGCGTCCGAGTCCGCGACCCGCGCCCGTGATGAGCGCGATTTTGCCTTCGAGCTTGAAGCTGTCGAGAATCATATTGCCACCCCGGAGCGGTCGCGCGACGAAATTCGCGCACCCAAGCTCGTCTCTAACACAGTAGCTTGAACCGTCAAACCTCCGTACGCGCTAAGCGCGCCGACGGTTCTTTTGACGGTCGATACGGTGGCGTTTTATAGTCCGCGCAAGAGGGAACCGCGATGGCGCTCAAGATGACCATGTTTTCCGATTTCATCTGCCCGTTCTGCTATATCGGGCACACGACGATGCATAAGGTTGCGCCCGAGTTCGATATCGAAATCGAATGGCGCGGCTTTGAGATTCATCCGGAATGGCCCGCCGCCGGTGTGCCTGCCGAGCGTGTCTTCGGCGCGATGAGCACCGAAATGCGCAAGGGCGTATGGAATCGGATCGCGACCATGGCGTCCGACGCCGGCATCACGATGAATCCGCCTTCCGTCCTCACCAATTCGCATTCCGCGCTGCTGGCGGCCGAGTTCGCGAAGGACGCCGGCAAGGGTCGCGAATTCGAAGTGCGCGTCTATCGCGCGTATTTCGAAGAAGGCGTCAATATCGGCGACCTCGAAGTGCTCAAGCGTCTCGCCGCCGATGTCGGTGTTGACAGCGCGCAGATGATCGAAGCGATCGGATGGCCGGGCTACGAAAATCGATTGCGCGAGAGCCTCAACGAGGGCCGCGAGCGCGGAGTCTCCGGCGTGCCGACGTTTTTCATCAACGAGTTTCCATTCGTCGGCGCGCAAAGCGAGGACGTCGTGCGCAGCATCCTGGCGCGCGTATCAGAGCGATTCGGCGCAGCGAAGTAGCGAGTAGGACAGGCGTCCCTGTCTGTCCACAACGCAATGGGAGCAGCGATGAGACTCAAGGGCAAGATTGCGATCATCACGGGAGTCGGCACCGGGCAGGGACGGTCGGCCGCGATTCTCTTCGCGCGCGAGGGCGCAAAAATCGTCGGATGCGACTGGAAGCCGGAGTACGGGCAGGAGACCGTCGGGCTCGTCAAATCGGCAGGCGGCGAAATGGTCTGCATCAAGGCCGATGTCTCAAGCGCGAAAGATTGCGAGAACGTCGTGCGCACCGCGATCAACACCTACGGCCGTATCGATATTCTCTACAACAACGCCGGCGTCGGATTTTCCGCGCCGCTCTCGATGGGCGATATCCTGAACACGCCTGAAGACGACTGGGATCGCGTGCTCGCGATTAATCTCAAGAGCATGTACCTGATGTGCAAGTTCGCGATTCCGGAGATGATCAGGACCGGCGGCGGATCGATCGTGAATACCGCATCGATTGCTGCTCTGATCGGTTCGGAATCCGCGCACGCTTACACGGCCTCGAAAGGCGGGATGGTCGCGCTGGCGCGGGCGCTCGCAGTCGAGTTCGGACCGAAGAATATTCGAGTCAACACGATTTGTCCGGGCGCGATCGATACTCCGATGATCGCGCCCGTGGTCGAGCCGCTGCGCGCCTCGGGGCAAACCTTCATGACCTCGCCGATACGCCGGCTCGGCACTCCCGAGGACATCGCGAACTGCGCGCTCTATCTTGCGTCCGACGAATCGACTTTCGTAACCGGCGCGACATTTGTCGTCGACGGCGGCTACACCGCGCTGTAGCCGGCCAAGATCGCTTTTCAATCAGCACAGCGCCGACCGGGATCG
>DASPQU010000379.1:0-2794 GCA_035624805.1 Binataceae bacterium (SeqCode)
AAACGGTCGCTGGCCAGCCAGGGCATGAACGAGCGCAGGCGGCGGCCGACTTCCTCGAGCTGATGCTTCTCCCCCTCTTTGCGCAGCTCGCGGAAATGTGGCAGCCCGGCGCGATATTCGTTGATCCATTCATTGGCAAACGCGCCGGATTGGATGTCGGCGAGGATCTTTTTCATCGCCTCGCGCGCTTCCTTCCCGATTACGCGCTTGCCGCGCGTCATGTCGCCGTACTCGGCAGTGTTGCTGATCGAGTAGCGCATGTTCGAGATGCCGCCCTCATAGATCAGGTCGACGATCAGCTTCACTTCGTGGACGCACTCGAAATACGCCATCTCGGGCGCGTAGCCCGCGGCGACCAGCGTCTCGAATCCGGCGCGGATCAGTTCGGTGAGTCCACCGCAAAGAACCGATTGCTCGCCGAAGAGGTCGGTCTCGGTCTCCTCGCGGAACGTGGTCTCGATTACGGCTGCGCGAGCCCCGCCGATCGCCGCCCCGTACGCGAGGCCAACCTTCTTGGTATCGCCGGAAGGGTCCTGCTGGACCGCCAGCAGGCAGGGCACGCCGCGTCCTTTCGTGTATTCGGATCGCACCAGATGGCCGGGTCCCTTGGGCGCAATCATGAATACATTGACGTCCTTGGGCGGCTTGATGAAGCCGAAATGGATATTGAAACCGTGACCGAAGGCTAGCGACTTGCCGGGCTTGAGCGCGGGTGCGATCTCTTTTTCGTAGATTTCGGAGCCCATCTCGTCCGGCACCAGCATCATGATGATGTCGGCCTGGCGCGCGGCCTCGGCGGTGTCGAAGACTTGCAGGCCCTGCTTGCGGGCTTTTTCGGCCGAGGCGCTGTCCGACCGTAATCCAACGCGGACGTCCATCCCGCTGTCGCGCAGATTCAAAGCGTGGGCGTGGCCCTGGCTGCCGAATCCGATGATGGCGATTTTCTTTGGGCGAAGCGCGTTCAGATCCGCGTCGCGATCGTAATAGACCTGCATATTTCTCTCACTCCCCGGCTTTAGCAGCCGGACGCCGCTGATGGTCGTCGCCAAGTTGGACCGCGCGCGCCATCGCGATTTTGCCCGACCGAACTATCTCTTTTATCCCAAGGGGGCGGACCAACGCGATAAACGCCTTGACCTTTTCCGAGTTCCCCGTCAACTCGACGGTAAGCGCGTTGCGTCCGATATCGACGACGTGGGCACGAAACGCGGTGACAATCGAATCAAGCTCGGAGCGGGTTCGCTCGTCGACGGCAACCTTCACCATCACCATCTCGCGATCGACGATATCGACGCCCTTGTAATCGGTGACTTTGAGCACCGAGATGAGGCGATTGAGCTGTTTGTTGATCTGCTCGAGGATCTGGTCGTCGCCAGAGGAGACCAGCACGATTCTCGACACGGTCGGATCGAGCGGATCCTCGTTGACGGTCAGCGATTCAATATTGAATCCCCGACCGGAAAAGAGGCCCGCAACGCGGGCCAGAACTCCAAATTCGTTTTGGACGAGTACGGATATGGTATGGCTTGGCATCTAGGCGGGTGTCTTGCTCGACGTATGATTCTCATCGCCGAACCCTGAAGATCTCAGCGCGCGGCGCCCTGCTGCAGGCGCGAGAGGAGTTCCATCATGCGATCCTTTTGCGCGAGCTTGATCTTCTGGATCCGTTTGGTTTCGACTTCGTCTGCCGGGCTCAGCGGCTCCTTGTGTCTAAGTTGATCGAGTTTCTGTTTGAGTTCCAGGTGCTGCATATAAAGCGACCGGAGCTCGTCGTTCGTGTTCAGATGCTGCTTGATGAGTTCTTCTTCTCTTCGCTCCATGGTCCCTCCTTAGTTATCGCGGCCTCGGGACCCGCCGCCCGCCGCCTGAAAATAGTCTCAGGCGGCCGCACGTAAAGCGGCTCGAGCGCGGCGGGTGAGTCAGATTCCCCGCGCACAAGCCGCATCGCCCCTATCGCGGCAATGTACCGGCCGCGCGAATCAAGATCTGTTTGGTCCACTAGCGCCGGGTTTTCGTTGAGTGCTCGTAGCGCGTCTGAAACCTCGATCACTTTGGAATCTCCGGCGAGTATCGCCTCGCCTGAAATCCGATGCGCAAGCTCCTCGACGGGACCTACACAGGTGTCAGTGCTTCTCTCTACCCCATCCGCAACGATCCGGTAAAGAGCCGCATACACTTCGTTCTTGCGGGCGTCAAAAATCGTACATATCGGCCGATTTCCGACACCGGGGTATGCTTCGCGAACCCCGAGTGCGATTGCGTCAAATGTAGATATCCCGACGACGCCGCATCCCAACGCAAACGCAAGCCCTTTTACGTAGCTCAAGCCGACCCTCAATCCCGTAAAAGATCCTGGACCGATTCCGACAGCTATACCCCTGAGGTCCTTGAAGGAAGCCCCGGCGACCGCGATCAATGCGGCGACGAAATCGGGCAGATCTGCCCCGTGCGAGGCGGTCGGTCGAGCGCATTCGGCCACGATACGGCCGCTATCGATGAGGGCGAGTGAGGCTCTCTCTGTAGCGGTGTCGATCCCGAGTACGAGACCTGCGCTGGCTGCCTCTTCGAGCAGCCGATCAACCCTGAACAATACGCGAGATGTCATTGAAAATTACGAATGCCATCAGCGCGACGAGCAGGAAAAGTCCGAGCTGGAGCGCGATTTCGCGATGGCGCAGCTTGAGCGGCTCACCGCGGATTCCCTCGCACGCAAAGAAGAACAGATGGCCGCCGTCGAGCAGCGGCACGGGGAGTAAATTTATCAGCCCGAGCTCGAGGCTCAGCATCACCGTGA
>DASPQU010000380.1:0-2270 GCA_035624805.1 Binataceae bacterium (SeqCode)
GCCTCGAGTAGAAATAATCCTCCAGTTCTTTTCCGCGACTTCCGACGACATTGAGACCGAAACGCCTCGTCTGAGTTACAATCTGATGCGAAAAATGCGCGTTATCCACAGCGGCCATGATCAACGGCGGGGCACCGGATACCTGCGTCACCCACGACGACGACATCCCGTGTCGGCGCTCGCCATCGGCGACGGTCAAAACGTAAATTCCGGTCGTGAGGTTTGCCAACGCACGCGCGACTTCAGTTTGTATCGCCAAATCGCTTCCTCGCAAAGAGCATTACCGACAGATTTATCGCGCGCAATTGACCTGAGCAGCCGAGGTTAGCAACAATGGGTGGCGTAGAGGGAAATTGCGGCGGATGAACGTCAGGATCTGTCTAGTCGCGATGGCTGCGTGCATTATGGCAGCCACGTCCGGCGTGGCGAATTGCGCGGGATTCGCGACCGCGTCCGCCCCGACAGCAAAATCGTCTCCGGTAGCCGCTCCCGTCGCGAGCGCGTCCGCTTCTCCTTCTCTCAGCGCGCCTGACAAATCGCCGTCCGTACCTGAGGCAAATGAGGGATCGGTCAAACCAGCGGCATTGATCGTGCCGGCCGCTACGTCGAGCCCTGCTGCGAGTGAGCCCGGGGCGACTGCTTCACCATCAGTGGAAAACTCAAAGGATTCCCCGGCAAAGACCGCCGAACCTCCCGACGATGGAATCACACCGGGGCGCCGGATGTTCCTAAAGACCCGCGACGCGTCCGTTATCGATCCGCTCAATTGGGCGGTGACGATCTCAAAATCGAAACACGATTTGGCCGTGTATTATTGCGGACGCCTGTACGCCCGCTACGATGCCGTCTTCGGACGCAATCTCGACGGCTCGGCAAAGGAATACGAGAACGACCGGCGCACGCCCGAAGGCGTTTACACGATCGTTCAGAAGAATCCGAGCCGACGTTTTCGATGGTTCCTGAAGCTCAACTATCCGAATCTTTTCGATCGCCAGCATTACGAGATGCTCCGCGATTCGGAAGTAATTCCGGCCAGGGGCGACGGGCAGTCGCCCTCGATGGGTGGCGCGATCGGGATTCACGGCACCGACGTTCCTGTGCTCAACAAGGGGCACGTCAATTGGACCACCGGATGCGTCTCGGTCGGCAATGACGCGATCGCCGAGATGGCGCGCTTGCTCCCGATCGGCACGATCGTGGTAATCAAGCGCTAGAGCGTCTCGCAAATTCATGTCCGGCTGCCGCCGCCGGTCGATGGAGAAACTTATGAAAGCTCCCGTTGGCGAATATCGATTCACGCGGATGGAGGCCGTCATATGGGGGCCCGGCAAAGTCGATTCGCTCGCCGAGGAGCTTAAGCGGCGCGGCGCCAGGCGCGCGATTATCGTGACCGGCAAGACGCTTGGCAGGTCGAAGCTGCTTGAACGCGTGAAGCAAGCGGCGGACGGGATGCTGGCGGGAGTGTTCGCGGAGTCCGCTCAGCATGTGCCGTCAAAAACCGTCGATTCGCTCGTATCGCAAGCTCGCGACACGAAGGCGGACTCCTTCATCAGCTTTGGGGGCGGTTCGCCGATCGATACCGCGAAGGCCGCGGCGTTCGCGATGCTCGGCGGCAGGATTCCGAAGAGCGCCGACCTCTATGCCGCGCCGCAGGCGGGAATCGGCGGCGAGTTCCCCCATATCGCGATTCCCACAACCCTGTCTGCGGGAGAGTTCACCCCGTTTGCGGGCATGACGGATGAAACCTCGCGCGTCAAAGGCGGCGTCGGCGATCCGCGATTGCAGCCCAAGGCCGTCATCCTCGACCCGACGCTTACGGTGGAAACGCCGGCTTGGCTGTGGGCAGGCACCGGGATGCGATCGCTCGATCACGCGATCGAGGGGGCCTATTCGTCGCGCCATACACCCGTCAGCGACGCTCTCGCGAGCCGCGCGATCGCCTACTTGAACGCGCATCTCAAACCGTCTCTGCAGACGCACGGCGAAGACGAGATGGCGCATCGCGTAAATTGTCAGCTCGCCGCGTGGTTTTCGATCTTCGGCGCGATCAATACCCGATTCGGAATTTCACACGCCCTCGGCCATCAGATCGGCCCGTCGTGGGACGTGCCGCACGGCTTCACCTCGTGCATCACGCTGCCGCACGTGATGCGCTTTATGGCAGAGATTTCGCCGGAGCGCTTCGGACCGATCGCGGACGGCTTTGGAATCCGATTCGACGCCTCGAGCCCGCGCCTCGCGGCGCTGGAATGCGCGGATCGAACGGCGAA
>DASPQU010000381.1:0-3992 GCA_035624805.1 Binataceae bacterium (SeqCode)
ATTTTATGAAGAAACCGTCCACCGTCGCACTGATGGCGCAATCCGGATTCACGCAACCCGGCCAGTGAAGAGGCCGGCTACGATCCCTGGGACGAGAAGAACCTCAATCCTTCTGGATCATGACCTCGGTTGCTTTGATCACTGCGGTCACTTTGTCGCCCTTCTTAAGGTGCAGTTCTTCGGCGCTCCGCTTCGTGATGACGGATTCGACCAGATTGTCGCCCACCTTGACGGTGACGAGCGCTGTGACCACGCCGAGCACGATATCTGTGATTTCTCCCTTAAGATGATTGCGAGCGCTGAGCGGCATGATGTTGCCTCCGTCCGGAAAGTTGCGGTTGAGAACGACGGTACTCCAATGTTATCCGCCGGTCGAATCTGCGCTGGCGACGTCGCCGATTACGACCGGCGGATGATAGCTCGGGAACTGGTGTTCGACGACGACAATCCCACAATTGGGCGGCACGTGCGCCTTCTCCCATGATCCCGTCACATGCGCCCATAGCGCCATCATCACGCCGCCGTGGCTGACCACCACGATCTCGCGATCGGCATGCGTTTTCGCCAGCCGGTCGAGCACGGGACCGCACCTTCCCTTCACATCTTCGAAGCTTTCGCCGTCAGGAGGACACCATAGCCAGGGCCGCATCGGATCGTATGCGGGATCTTCCATCATCGATTCGTAGGGGCGTCCCTTGAAGCTTCCGACGTCGCGCTCGTGTAGGCGATCTTCGATCTCGACAGGCAGCCCGAGAATGCTCGCGATAATTTTGCCGGTGTCGTTCGCGCGCACGTAGGGACTGGTGATTACGCGCTCGGGGCGGAAGAGCCGGCGAATCGTCGCTCCCGCCTCGCGCGCCTGCTCGCGCCCGAGATCGGTCAGCGGCAATTCGACCGGCATCATCGTGAATATCCGCTCGCGATTTCCCGTGCTCTCGCCGTGACGAACCAGAATCAGCTTACCCATAAGGACGAATTTCTACTCCGATAATGATGTGCTGGTACACTCACTTCTGCGCATCGCCGGCTGCGGCGCGGCGCAGCGCCAGGAACGGTTCAATAAGGTCGATCGGCAGAGGGAAGACCGTGGTCGAGTTGTGCTCGGTGGCGATTTCGGCCAGCGTTTGCAGATAGCGCAACTGCAGCGTGATCGGATGCTTGCCCATGATCTCCGCCGCTTCTGAAAGGCGCTGCGCAGCCTGAAATTCGCCCTCCGCCGCGATAACTTTTGCGCGCCGCTCGCGTTCGGCTTCGGCCTGCGCCGCGATCGCGCGCTGCATGTCCTGCGGCAGGTCGATGTTTTTCACCTCAACCAGAGTGACCTTGATTCCCCACGGCTCGGTCTGCGCGTCCACGATTTCCTGGATGCGGGCATTTAGCTTCTCGCGCTGGCTCAGCAGATCGTCAAGTTCGCTCTGCCCGCCGACCGATCGCAACGTCGTCTGCGCAAGCTGCATCGTGGCGAACAGGTAATCCGCGACCTCGGTAACGGCGCGCGAAGGATCGACGACACGAAAGTAAAGCACCGCGCTTACCTTGACGGTCACGTTGTCGCGCGTGATGACGTCCTGCGGGGGCACATCGAGCGTTACCGTACGCAAGTCTATCCGCGCCATTCTCTCGATTGCGGGTATGACGAAAATTATCCCCGGCCCGCGATACGGCGTGAGCCGCCCGAGCCGGAACACAACCGCGCGTTCATATTCGTTGAGCACGCGAAGCCCGCTGAGCACGACGATCACTACAACAAAGACGACGACTCCAATTCCACCTGCCATGGCAATTTCCCCTACCGCGATCGGTATTCGTTTGGGCGAAGCGCACCAAATCCTCCCGATACGCTCCGCGCGTCAACCCGCTTTTCTCACCTTCACCTCAAGTCCGCTCACCGCCGTCACTCGCGCCTTTGCTCCCGGCTCGAGTTCCTCACTGGCGCTGGCGCGCCATAGTTCGCCGTGAACGAACAACCTACCTGCCTTGCCCGGCATTATATGCTCGCGCACCTCTCCGATTTCGCCGATCAGACCCTCGCGACCCGTCTGTACCGCCCGCCTGCGCTCGCGAGCGGCGATGAGTCCGAGGCCGACGACGACGAGCGCCATCCCCGCGGCGGCGCCGAAAATCAGATCTCTACTCACGTCAACGTCGGTCTTGGACGTATCGACGAGCAGCATCGAGCCAAGGACGAACGCGACGACTCCGCCGAGTCCCATCACGCCATAGCTGGTGATGAACGCCTCGGTGATCAGCATCCCGATTCCCAGGAAAATGAGAAGCAGTCCGGAAATCGTCACCGGAAGCACCTGAAAGGACGCCAGCGCGAGCAACAGACATATCGATCCTGCGACGCCGGGGAAAAACACGCCCGGATGCGCAAATTCGAAGTACAGCCCGATCAGCCCCGCCATCATCAGCAGGTACGCGATATTCGGATTTGCAAGCGTGTCGAGCACCTGTTGTCCGAGCGACATCGATCGTCGGCGCACGACGGCATCCTGCAAATCGAGCGTTTCGCGATGGCCTCCGACCGATACGACGCGGCCGGAAGCCTGGGTCAGAAGGTCGCGCACGTTGACGGCGATTATGTCGATGACCTTGTGTTCGAGAGCTTCGCGCTCTCCCAGTACCGCGCTGTGACGGACGGCCTCTTCGGCCCAATCCTCGTTGCGACCGCGTTGCCGGGCGATGCTTCTTGCGAATGACGCGGCGAAATTCTCGACCTTGGCGCCCATGATCCCTTTCACATCACCGCCGGTTTCGTTGACGGGATGCGCTGCGCCGATCGTGGTCCCGGGCGCCATCGCCGCAATATTCGCCGCCATCGTGATGAACGTGCCGGCGGAGGCCGCGCTGGAGCCTGCCGGAGCCACGTACACGATCACCGGAATGTCGGATCCGAGAAGATCCTTGACGATCCGCTCCGCCGACGTCATCAGGCCGCCCGGCGTATCGAGCTCGATCAGAACCGCACGCGCCCCCGCGCTTTTTGCCGACGCCAGCGCATCGCGCACGAAATGAGCCGTTGCGGGATTGATCGGGCCGTCTATATCGATCATCTCTACCCACGGTCGACCCGCGTAGAATTCCTCGCCCGCCGTCGATCCGGCGAGCATCGCGAGCGCGATGATCAGAAGCGCGAGGGAAAAAAGCGGGGCGCGTGAGACGCGCGAGGAAATTTTCGTGTAACGCACTCAGCCTCTTCCGCTGCGGCCAGGGATTGGACGATCGAGCGCCTTCATCACATGCTGGATATCCTGCCACACGAGCCGCTTGTCGGCGGGATTTCGCAACAGATAGGCGGGATGGAACGTCGGCATCATCCTGATGCCGTGCACTTCACTCCAGTTCCCGCGAAGCTTGCTGATCGGCGTTTTGACCTTCAGAAGCGCCTGCACGGCGAACGTCCCGAGGCCCACGATTATTTTCGGTTTGACGATTTCGATCTGTCGAAACAGGAACGGCTCGCAGGCAGCCACTTCGTCCGGCTCGGGATTGCGATTTTCGGGCGGCCGGCATTTGACGACGTTGCAGATATAAACCTCCGCGCGCGTCATCCCCATCCCGCGCTCGATAATATCGGTGAGCAGTTGACCGGCGCGTCCGACGAAAGGTTCGCCGCGCAAGTCTTCGTCAGCGCCCGGCCCCTCGCCAACGAACATCAGCTCCGCGTTGGGATCGCCGACGCCGAAGACCAAATTGGTTCGCCCCGGCGCGAGCTTGCATCGCGTGCAATCGCCGATGAAACGCCGCAATTCGTCAAGATCCCAGGTCTTTTCCAATCCAGGATATCGGGAAAACATTTCCGTGATGGCTGGACTCGCCGTCGAAGGTTTTGACGCAGTCGATTCAGCGCTCTTTGGTCGAGGCAACTCCGCGGCCGACGCCGAGCGTGCCGGTGACGCCGCCATCGCACGACTCTCCGCTATCGGCACTCCGTCGAGGCCCTCCTCGCGCAACTGATCGATATAGTCGCGTACGGAATCCAGGATCAG
>DASPQU010000382.1:0-7354 GCA_035624805.1 Binataceae bacterium (SeqCode)
ACTCGCGGGTCCTCTCGGCCTGGACGCTCACATCGGACTCGCCGCGAGCGAGGACTCGCGCGTTGCTACGATTCTGCAGGCGCCGCCTCCGCCGCCGGGCGTGCCCAATATTTTTGAAGAGATCGCCAGAAATCCCGAGTCGATAACCGCGAAGGCGATTGCGAATCCGCCCTCGATGACGCCTGGTTTAGTCAACACGCGCGAGTGGCGCGCCGCCGAATTGCCGGCTGTCAATGGACATACGAATGCCCGATCGCTGGCGCGCATCTACGGGGCGCTCGCGCGCGGTGGGGAACTCGACGGATACCGTGTTATTTCCCGGGACTCGATCTCGCGATGCTATCAGGAGCAGGCGTCCGGCCCGGACCAGGTGCTCGGGTTGTCGACGCGTGTCTCGCTGGGCTTCATGCTCTCGCAGCCCGGGGCGATGCTGGGTCCAAACCCACGTTCTTTCGGGCATCCGGGAGCGGGCGGATCGCTCGGGTTCGCGGATCCGGATCGCAAGATAGGCTTTGGCTACGTGATGAATCAGATGGGGGCGGGAATCCTGATCGACGAGCGCGCAACGGCGCTCATCGACGCGGTGTACGCATCACTCTGAACCAATCGCTCGAAACCCGCGAAACAGCAAAGCGCCGCGAAAAAATCTCTCGCGGCGTTTTAATTTTCTTGAAGAGAGCGGCGACGAAATCTAGAGGTCAGCCGCCTGCATCAGCGCGCAGCGCAGCTTGAAGAAATGCGTCATCGATGTGAGGTACCTGACGCGCCACACATTGCCCATCTTCTCGCGCGAGAGATCGAGATTGAATCTTGGCCCGATGAGGCTGTACGCCTTGCGGATTCGCGTGAACAATTCGTCGGACTTGCCGGGACGAACTTTGTTAACGGGTCCGATCGCCTTGATCAGGTCTTTGTTGTAAGCGCACAGCGCAACCAGGCTGTCTGCGAACAGCTCGTCCGCTTCACCGAGATGGTTGCTGAACGTTCCTTCGAGGAACGCGGTCATCGGGGCCTTCTCGCCAACCAGCGCCCCATAGATGTAGTGGCCGATTTCGTGGCCGAAGGTCGCGACGACGGCGCCTGGATGGTGCGCGGTATTAAGGAAAATCACGAACTTGGCTTTCTCACCCACGTTGGCGCGGCAGAAAAAGCCGCGCAGCGCCAATCCAGCCCCTTCAAGATACGGCTCGGCCCGAAGATCCAGCTCGCGTCCGCCGAACACGCCATGCAGATGGGACAGCAGGCTGGGATCGTTCCATGGGCGGTCGGTGGACTGCTGCCATTGGGTCAGCGGTGCTTTGATGTCCTTGTCGACGATCGAGGACAATTCTTTGATCAGATGCTTTGAAGGGAAACTTGAACTTGCGACGTAATCGGCAGCCAGAACTTTCTTGAGATCGGCGAGATGCCCGAGCACTCGACTACCCAGCGACGAGAACGGAATCTTAACTTCAGATAGGAGCTTGGAGACAAGCCCGTCAACTTCACGCGCGGTAAGCGCGTCGAGTTCCGGACTATCAAACCCCTTGCGAACTGCAGCTAGATTTGGCGAGCGTCCGCGCATATAAGAGACACCTTAGGAAAATACTCATTAAGAAGGTCTAGTCAATACGTCAGCGTCCTTTCGTGCTAAGAATCACAATCCATACGGTCTTATCGCCAGCCGCTGCTTCAAATACGGACACAACTAATCGTATCTTTAAAGCACTGCTTCAACTATTAGCCTCGCGTTGCCCCATTTTTAGGCAGATTTGGAATTAGTTTCATAATTTACAAAAGATTGTCGAATTGTGTTCAGGATGTAGATGAAATCGCGGGAACTGCGGACCTGGCCCAGCAGTGCGACCTGCGAAAGCATATGCATCTCGCGCGAGCTGATATTGTGGAGCCGATGTGTCGACTCGTCGCGGCGAAATTCCTCCCAGGCTGAATCCTTCGTCATCAGCGGCTCCTTCAATTCCAGAAGCGCGCGCGCACCAGGATTGCACAACAGGAACAGTTCTCGACGATCGAAGCCGAGGACATCGGCCAGCCGGCCGAGAACCTTTGCTGACGGATGGCGCGTGCCGGACTCGATGTGGCCTATGTAAGGTGTTGACGTTTTGGCGCGCCGCGCGACCTCTTCCTGCGTGAGGTCCATTTGACGGCGCCTGTCGCGGATTATGGAACCGAACGTCCCCCGCTTGCTCATCATCGAAAGACTCCCCCTTCCAGTACGGTCGCTCACAAACTCCCCAGCCGTGTGCGACCAAAGGTTTCAGCTGCTCAGCGCATGCCTCGTATGCGTCGCCACCCCAGAATTACGACGCTTTCCTTCTTCCTCGTCGGACTGTTCATCCGGCGCGATGATTAATTCGCCTAAAACGTTTATCGCGATGCCTTGTACGGCGGGTTTTTGCATTTTTTTCGCGCCGCAACTGCGAACTCCCGTGCCGATGCGCTTTTCGATACGGTGTCGCCTGGACGCGAGCGCTGTGATGATTTCCTCGTATCTGCGAATCTGAACTCCTAGTTCGCGCCACTGACAATGCAGGCACGCGGCGGCGCAAAAACCACTTTCGTCCGCGCCCACGCAGGCGAACCACTCGCCGCAATTGACGCATCGATGGCGGTGTTCGCCACTCGGATCGGACATATCGTCGGATTTTCCGACTATGTGCATGATTCGAATTGTTCATCTTATTCTACTTTTTGTCAAGAGATGCTCCATGCGGGTTTTCTGCGCAATACCGATGTCTTTCGACCTGTTCAGCGCGCATTCGCACTGCATTGGGCAGCGACCTTACCCGATATCCTACGAAGCGCCTGCTCCGCGGAGAGCAGTGGATTCCTCGTTCGAGAGGCGCGATCTGTTAGACTTTATGTGCGGCAACCCTGAGGAGAGAGGAGTTCGTTTTGACGTCCGTTATCCTGCATGGTCACTTTTACCAGCCTCCACGCGAGAATCCCTGGACGGGTGCGATCGAGCATCAGGAAAGCGCGCGTCCGTTCCACGATTGGAACGAAAAGATCTACGCCGAGTGCTACCGGCCCAACGCGCACGCGAGGGTGCTCGACGATCAAGGGCGAATCGAACACATCGTCAACAACTACACGAATCTGAGCTTTAATTTCGGGCCGACCCTGATCGGATGGCTCGAAAATTTCCATCCTGCCACCTGCGCCGGCATCGTCGAGGCGGACCGACACAGTGTCGAGCGCAACGACGGTCACGGCAACGCGATTGCGCAGGCCTATGGCCATGCGATCCTGCCGCTGTGCAACGAGCGCGATCGTCGCACGCAGGTCCAGTGGGGCATTGCGGATTTTCGCTATCGCTTCGGACGCGAACCCGAGGCGCTGTGGCTTCCCGAGACCGCCTGCAACGACGCCGTGATGTCGGCTCTGATCGACGTGGGGATGAAGTTCGTCATTCTCTCGCCCCATCAGGCCGAGCGCTTCCGGCAGCCGGGAAGCGAGCAGTGGACCTCTGGTACCGACGGCAATGTCGACCCGCGCCGCGTCTATCGATACCTCCATCGCGACAATTCCGGTCGCTCGATCGCCGTGTTCTTCTACGACGACGGCCTCGCCCGCGCCATCGCTTTCGAGCACATCCTGGTTTCGAGCGACGCGCTCATCGATCGACTGGAGAAAGCGGCCGCCGGAGCCGCGCTGGTGAACGTTGCAACCGATGGCGAGAGCTACGGCCATCATTTCCATTTCGGCGACCGATGCATCGCGTACGCGCTTGAATTCGCGGCGCGACAGCGCGGCATGAGCATCACCAACTACGGCGCGTTTCTCGCCCGTAATCCTCCCGAGTACGAGGTGGAGATAAAGCGCGGACCGCATGGAGAGGGGACCGCTTGGAGTTGCGCTCATGGCGTCGGGCGATGGGCGCGGGACTGCGGATGCAAGACCGGCGGCGATGCGGAATGGAATCAGGCGTGGCGCGCGCCGCTGCGCGCGGCGTTCGATATGTTGCGCGACGAATGCGCCGCGCGTTTCGAGGATGCGGGCAGCCAATTCTTCAGGGATCCGTGGAGCGCGCGCGACAACTATATCGATGTCCTTCTCACACGTGGAGAGCGGCGGAGCGGATTTCTGGCTCGCTTCGCGCGACGGCGTCTGGGCGACTCTGACGCGCTGCGCACCATGAAGCTGCTCGAAATGCAGCGCAACGCTCTTCTGATGTACACCAGTTGCGGATGGTTTTTCTCCGAAATCTCCGGCATCGAGACCGTCCAGGTGATGAACTACGCCGCGCGCGCGATGGATTTGATGCGCGAGCTTGGGATGGCGCCGCCGGAAGATCGCTTTGTCGAAATCCTGGCCGAGGCGCGCAGTAACGTTGCGGGCCGCGGAACAGGCGCGGACGTCTACCGGACGATGGTCGCGCCGTCGCGCGTAAAGCCGATTCGCATCGCGGCAAATCTCGCAATCTCGTCGCTTGGCCGGCACGCGGGACACCACGGGACGATCGGCGATTTTCGTTATCGTCACGACGGGTTTCGCGCGGAACGGCACGGGCGGCTTGAGCTTGCGATCACGCGTCTGATGTTGACGAACAACGTCGACGGTGAGCGATTCGATTTCGCCGCTGCGGTGTTGTATCTGGGCGGCGCCGATTTCCACTGCACGCTCCGCCGGTTCGACGATTCCTCCCAATTCGAGAACAACGCCCACCAGCTGTGGCATCGTCTGCGAAGCTCGTCTCTGCCCGGCGTGATTCGCGCGATACAGGAGCGCTTCGGCCCCGACGAATACGGATTGGAAGACGTACTCCTCGACGATCGACTACGAATTTGCGAATCGATTTTCGCCGACGTGCTCGCCGAACTCACCGACGAGTTTACCGGTCTTTATCAAACCCATCATCGCGTGCTTGATCTGCTGCAGAAGTTCGGATTCGAGACCCCGCCCGAATTTCGCACGCTCACCGAATTTACCTTCGGAAAAAGACTCGAACGCGAAATCCTCGCGCAGCATCGCAGCGGCGATCCCGCCTCGTATCGGGTTGCGGTCGGAATCGCCGCGGAGATCGCACGACGCGGCTACAAGGTTGACAGCCAGAGGGCGAGCGAGATCTTCAGCGCGATGATAACCGACGCGGTCGAAACAGTTCTTGCGCGACCGTCGGCATCGGCGCTGCGTTCGCCGGGCGAATTGCTCTCGCTCGCGCGCGAACTCGGACTCAGCCCCGATCTGCAGAAGGCGCAGGAGCTGATGTATTCAGCATTTATGAGGGCGAAACCGAATGTAGGACGCCTGGCGCGAGTTGCCATCGCGCTGGGAATCTCGGAAAACGCCCTCAAACGGATGCGGACGCCGCGGCCGCGTCCCGCCCATCCTGCCAGGACTATCGGCCAGCGCCGATCCTGAAAAAGCGAGCGAAAACCGAGCTTTTTTGTAAAAATGTAGGCTATTGTGTCGTTGCCGCGCGTTTTGTCGCCCTGACGCACCATCGCGTGACTTCTTTCTGTTATTTGTTCCCTATCGACCTGTTGTATGATTTTGTCTACTTATGGTATGGTTCTGTCATTCTGAGGCTGCAGTGATGGCCTTATACAGGACGAGGGGAACCATATGGACGTCACAGGACTGAGTTCGGGCAACGTTATTACGGTAAAGGAGTTGGCGGACTATCTGCGCTGCCACACGTCGACCGTCTATCGTCTGCTCAAGCGCAACGAGCTTCCTGCTTTCAAGATCGGAAGCGACTGGCGCTTTAATCGCGAGGCGATCGACACGTGGTTGCGCGAGCGTTCATTTTATCCCTCCAGGGATGATATCCACGCCGTGTAACGACTGCCCATGAGGTATCCGGCGTGGCGCTCCCGCAAACGGGCGCGCGACGCCGGAGTCCTCGAAACCCTTCCTTCTCTTTCCGTTAAATTTTTCGCGAATCGCTTCGAGACTACGATCCGGACTGCGCTTCGGATCGCATGAGAAATACTCAGCGCGAGTCTTCTTCTGCGCCGCGGCGATTGCGTCCACGTCGCGCGAAGCGCTTCGGCCGTCGGCTCGCCTCTTTGAGGAGGTCGTCGGCGAACTGGATGAGCGCGGTCTGACAATCGCCGCCCTCGAGCCGCACGTACTCGCCGTCTGAACGCATCTCCCATGCGCATCGATTGGGCGTGAGCTGCGCGTCGAGCACGAAGCGCAGCTGTCTGCGCAACACGGGATCTTCCACCGGCGCGATCACCTCGACTCGCCGTTCAAGGTTGCGTTTCATGCAATCGGCTGAGCCGATGAAATATTCCTCGGCGCCGCCGTTGCGGAAGTAGAAGACGCGCCCATGTTCGAGGAAACGGCCCACGATGCTGACAACGCGCACGTTTTCGGAAAATCCTGGCAGTCCGGGCCGCAGCCTGCAGGTGTCACGCACCAACAGATCCGCTTTCACGCCCGCCATCGAGGCGCGATAAAGCGCGCGCGTTATATCGGCGTCTTCGAGCGCATTCACCTTGAACTGGATCAGGCCGGGCGTCTGCGGCGAATTGAGACGAATCTCGCGATCGATTTTTTCGAGCAGGGTTTTCTTGAGGAGCGTGGGAGCGGTGAGGATCTTCCGATAAGGGCGCTGCGGCATGTAGCCGGTGGTCAGGAAATTGAACTCATGAGTGAGGTCCTGCCCGACCACGTCGTCGCAAATCAACATCCCATAGTCCGCATAGATACGCGCGGTTACCGGATGGTAGTTCCCCGTTCCGATATGCACATAGCGGCGCAACCCGTTGTAGTCCTGGCGCACCACCATGATGAGCTTGCAATGCGTCTTGAGCCCGAGCACGCCGTAAGTGACATGAATGCCGAATTCCTCGAGCTGGGTTGCGAATCGGATATTCGCGGCTTCGTCAAAACGCGCCTTGAGTTCGACGACGACCGCGACCTGCTTTCCGTTGCGCGCCGCCGCGCACAAATACTCGATAATTTCCGCATCGTTTGACGTGCGATACAGGGTCATTTTGATCGCGCGAACCTTGGGATCCTCGCTCGCCTCGCGCAGGAAGCGCGAAACCGTCGTCGAGAAGGACTGATACGGATGCATCAGGAGGATCGAGCCGGCTTCGCGAATCTGATGAAAAATGCTGCGCGTGCCGCGCAGTCGCGGATGGTCCACGGGATGATGTGGAGGATAGTGCAGAGTCGGATCATCCGATGCGCCATGTACGTCCTTGCCCGGCGGTTGATGCGTGTGGGTAACAACCGGGGCGCCGGACAGTTCCATCAGATCGCGCATCGCCATCGTGCCGTCGGTTTCGAACACGTCGTCGCGTTCGTCGAGTCCGAGTTCCGCGGCGAGCATTCCGCGATGAGTCGGATCGATATCTGGCGGCACTTCAAGCCGCACGATCGGCGAGAATGTGTG
>DASPQU010000383.1:0-3409 GCA_035624805.1 Binataceae bacterium (SeqCode)
GACATCGGAACGGCGAGACTCGGGATGATCGTGGCGGAGAGATTGCGCAGGAAGAGGAAGATCACCATCACGACCAGGAACACCGTCAGCATCAGCGTGAATTCGACGTCTGAGACCGACGCGCGGATGGTCTGCGAGCGATCGTAAAGGATAGTGAGTTGGACGCCCGCAGGCAGCTCGCTGCGAAACACCGGAAGCAGATTGCGGACGTTATCCACGACCTCGACGGTGTTCGTTCCGGGCTGGCGCTGAATCGCCAGCACGACCGAGGGCACGCCGTTTTTCCAGCTTGCGGTCTTGTCGTTTTCGACGCTGTCGAGCACCCGGCCCAGGTCTTCAAGCCGCACCGGCGAACCATTGCGATACGTCACGATCATCGGGCGATAGGCGGCAGCGTTCGTAAGTTGCCCGTGCGCCTGAACCGTGAACGCCTGATGCGCTCCGTAGAGGGTTCCGGTCGGCAGATCAACGTTCGCACTCTGGACCGCCTGCGCGACTTCGTCGATTCCGATTCCGCGCGACGCCAGTTCTTTCGGATCGACCTGGATTCTCACAGCGTACTTTTGCGATCCGTAGACCTGCACCTGCGCGACGCCGCTGGTCATCGATATTCGTTCCGCCAGATTCGTCTCCGCGTATTCGTCGACAACTGAGAGCGGAAGCGTCGACGAGCTGAGCCCCAGATAAAGAATCGGCTGGTCCGCAGGGTTTACCTTTCGATACGAGGGCGGGCTCGGCATCCCTTGCGGCAATTGCGATTGTGTCGCAGCAATTGCGGCCTGCACATCCTGCGCGGCCGCATCGATATTGCGGCTCAGGTTGAACTGAAGCGTAATGCCCGTCCCGCCCAACTGGTTGACCGAACTCATCTGGTCGAGCCCGGCGATCGTGGAGAACTGCTTTTCCAGAGGGGTGGCCACCGACGAGGCCATCGTCTCCGGACTTGCGCCCGGGAGCGCAGCCGAGACGCTGATAGTCGGGAAATCTACAGTCGGCAGATCGTTTACCGGCAGGTAGCGGAAGCTGATGACGCCGAATAGCAGGATCGCCGCCGACAGCAGCGTCGTCATCACTGGACGACGTATGAAAATTTCCGCGATATTCACGATGCGGTCTGTGCCAGCAGTCCGTTCTTCTCGACAACCGTTGCGCCCGGGATGAGCCTTAGCTGGCCGTCCGTAACGACGGTCTCGCCGCCCTGCAATCCGCTTTCGATTATCGTCGATCCTTCGACGGTTTGTCCGGCGGCGACCTTTTGAATCGCCGCCTTCATGTCGGGACCGACGACGAAGACGTACGAACCTTCCTGTCCCGTCTGCACCGCCTGACTGGGCACCACGACAGCGTCGGGACGTTCGTTCAGCGTCAGCATCGTGTTGACGAATTGCCCCGGCCAAAGGGCTTCGTTTTCATTCGAGAACAACCCCTTGAGCGCGATCGTCCCGGTTGTCGGGTCGACCCGGTTATCGATGAACGACAGCGTCCCTCCGATAGTTTCCTTGCTGCCGGGAACTGCAACGTCGACGCTGAGCGGACGCGCCGCCATACTTTGTCGCACAGACGGGAGGTCCTTCTCCGGTAGCGAGAAATCGACGTATACCGGCTTTACCTGATTGATCACCACCATCGCGGTATCGGCGTTCGCCTTGACGATATTGCCGGCGTGGAGGATTAGGCTGCCGGTACGACCGTCGATAGGCGCGCGAATCTGCGTGTAGGACAGGTTGAGCGTCGCGGTCTGCACGGCCGCTTCGTCAGCAGCGACAGTGGCCTTAAGCCCCTCGAATTTCGCTCGCGCTTCGTCGTATTGCTGCTGCGATCCGACGCCATGCTTGAGCAGGAACGCGTAACGATCGAAGTCGGCCTGCGCCTGGACCATCTGCGCGCGATCGCGCTCCTCGTTGGCCTCGGCTTCGCGCAACGCGGCTTCGAACGGACGCGGATCGATGGTGAACAGGAGATCGGTTTTCTTCACATCCTGTCCTTCGCGGAAATTTACCTGTGCGACTTCGCCGCTAATCTGCGCTTTGATATCCACGGTCGAGTACGCCTCGACCTTGCCTATCGCGCGAAGCCGCTGCGCTATGGATTTGCGGACTACTTTGGCGACGAGGACCGGAACGGGCGGACGCTCGCTGAGGCGTTTGTCGGCGCCGTCGTGAGAGCAACCGCCAACCAGAAAAACGGCGACCGAAGTCGCCAGCGCAATCGATATCAGATTTCTTTTCAAAACTTTGACGACCGTGCGTCCGACCTATGGGGGTCGACCGGAGGTGGGGCAGGCTGTCCATGCCCGTCCGCGCCGCCTGCGACTCACAGGACGCTTATACTGCTCAGTACTACCGTTTGAAGAACATTATCAGCCTGCGATTTGTGGAGAAAACCGCCGATTCGTCATCGGCGCCGAACCCCGGACAAAAAAAACGCGCCGTCGATCGTGTGTCCGGCAAAAGGAGGAAAAACCGGGAACGCGATCGGCGGCGCGCCGAAGCAACCACACTTAAGCACTAAACACTGAGATGATACAACTCCGCGACGTTGTCGTGGAGAATCAGATTTCGCTCCTGTTCGGTTAATTTTGTCGCCTGTTTGGCGAGAATTTCCTGCGACCACGGCCAGGTCGAATCGCTGTGCGGGAAGTCGTTTGCCCACATCAGGCGGCGGATGTTGCACAGATCCTTGACCTGAAACGCGACCCAGTCATCCTGAAACGTCGTGTAAACGTTCTCGCGGAAGTACTCCGACGGCATCTTGCTCAGCGTCCCCGCCGTCAGCCAGTAGCGATGGCGTTCGAACGCGTGATCCATCCGATACATGTAATGAGGAACCCATCCCGCGTCGGCCTCGACGCACACCACCTTGAGCTTCGGATGACGCTCGAAGACGCCGCCGAGGATGAACGTCCCGATAATGTCCTGGCATCCCCGGATGATCGACAGAAATCCGTTCAGTTTGGGGCCGCGCGTTTGGAAGTTGTCCGTGCGCGAGGTCAGGATATGAAAGCTGAGCGGCAAACCGAGGTCGACGGCGGCCTCATAGAAGGGATCGTACGCCTTGTCGTCGTAGTCGGCGACGGCCGGGTTACCCGGCATCATTACGCCCTTCAGCCCCAGTTCCTTGATCTTGCGCAAGTCCGCGATGCCTTCATCGAGCGAGCGCATCGCAGTCTGCCCGACGCCGATCAGGCGCTCGGGATGGGCGGAGCAGTATTCCGTGATCCACAGGTTGTAAGCGTCGAAGCAGGCCTTCTTGTAATCGAAGTCCTTGTGATTGCAGAGCAGCATCCCGACGGTCGGATAAATAATCTCGGCGGCGACGCCGTCGCGATCCTGATCGGCCATCCGTGCGTCGGGATCCCATCCTCCGCGATGCATGTCCTCGAATTTGACGCCGCCGGTCGCGAGCTGCG
>DASPQU010000384.1:0-3945 GCA_035624805.1 Binataceae bacterium (SeqCode)
TGGTGGAGCTGACGCGGATCGAACGCGCGACCTCCTGAATGCCATTCAGGCGCTCTCCCAAACTGAGCTACAGCCCCACCGTCGGGAGGATGTTCCAAGTAATATTATCAAGCACGCGGAGTCAATCTAAGCCGCCCGCAGCGCAGTTCAGGCGCCCGATATGGCGCGTTCGAGGAGTTCTTTCGCTGCACGCCGAAATTTCTCGGATTCCCCGCCGCCTAGCATCCGCGCTAGTTCTCCAACGCGCTCGCTATCGTCGAGCCGTCGCACCCGGCTTCGCGTAGATCCGCGACGCTCCTCTTTTTCGACCATAAAATGACGGTCCGCGAACGCCGCGATTTGCGCGAGATGCGTCACGCACAACACCTGATGAAATTGCGCGAGCTGCTTGAGCTTGCGTCCGACGACTTGCGCGATTTCGCCGCCGATTCCGGCGTCAACCTCGTCGAAGATCATCGTGCTGAGCCCGCGCTGCTGCGCTTCCAGGCGCTTGAGCGCGAGCATCACGCGAGACAGTTCTCCTCCCGAGGCGATTCTCCCCAGCGGCATCGGCGGCTGCCCGAGATTTGCGGATAGATAAAATTCCGTCGCGTCGCATCCGTCAGGGCCAATCGCTATGCCGTCGCGATCGAAACTCGCCTGCGCCGATTCAAGCGCCGCGACACGCGCCTCGAAGACAGGGCTGCGCATCCCGAGCGTCTTCAGTTCCGCCTCCATCCGACGCTTCAGTTCGGCGACCGCGCGTTTGCGATCCGTCGAGAGTTCGCGGGCCGCTGCGACAGCCTCGGCGAGCGCGCTCTCGAAGGCGGCTTGCGCCTCGTCGCGAGCTTCTTCGAAGTGCTCAAGTTCGGCGATTTCGACGCGCGATTTCTCAAGCGTCGAGATGGTTTCGTCGAGCGAGCCTCCGTACTTGCGTTTTAGTTTTGTCAACTCCTGGAGACGATTGTCCACCTGTTCGAGACGGGCCGGGTCCGCTTCGATCTTGTCGGCATAGGAACGCAGCGCGCGCGCCGCTTCCCCAAGATTGGCGCGCGCCGCTTCCAGCATCTCGCAAGGTTCCTTAAGCCGCGGATCGATAGCGAGCGCGTCCGCGAGTCGCGCCGACGCTTTCGCTATCGCGTCGAGAGCGGCGCCCTCCGCGCCGTAAAGCATCTCTTCGGCGTCGTTGGCGGCGCTCGCAAGCCTGGTCGCGTTCACGAGTCTCGAGCGTTCGAGCGCAAGCTCTTCGTCTTCTCCGGGTACGAGCTGCGCGCGTTCGAGTTCAGCCACCCGGAAGCGGGCAAGCTCGAGAAGGTTGGCGCGTTCCCGTTCACGTCTGACAAGATCGTCGAGGCGCAACTTGAGATCGTGCGTGCGATCGAAGAGCGATCGATAGCGGGCAAGCTTTTCGTCGAGCCGCGCATAGCGGTCGAGAATCGCAGGATGGCTTTCCGCTCGCATCAGCGAATGCTGCTCGTGCTGGCCATAGACCTGCACCAGCGATCCGCTGATCTTCGACAGCGTCTGAACGGTGGCGAGTTCGCCGTCGATCGATGCGCGAGACCGTCCCGCTTCGCCGACGGCGCGACGAATGAGAAGTTCGCGATTTTCGGGATCACGATCAGCCACGACCGCGGGCGCGATTTCTCCCTCCAGATGGAAAATGCCTTCGACGACCGCTTCTGAAGAGTTCGAGCGGACTACATCGGACGTCGCCCGCGAGCCAAGCAGAAGCCCGAGCGCGCTAAGGATAATCGTCTTGCCCGCGCCGGTCTCTCCGGTAAGAACGTTCAGCCCGGGCGCGAATTCGAGCGACGCCTCTTCGATAATGGCGAAGTTGCGGATATGGAGTTCGACAAGCATCGCGGCGAATTATCCCCAGCGAAGCTTGTTGCGCCAGATCTCGAAGTACGGATGCTCCGAGCGGACCAGCATCACCGGACTGCTCCCACGGCGCACGATCACACGATCCTCGGCGGTAAGTTGGGCGGATTCCTGACCGTCGATGCTCACCATCGCGTCGTGGTCGGAAACCCGGACCCGCACCTCAATCGCGAAGCTGTCCGGTAGCACGACAGGGCGGTTGCTCAACGTATGCGGACAAATCGGCGCAAGCAGAAGCACGTCGAGGGTGGGAAAGACGATCGGGCCGCCGGCGCTAAGTGCGTAAGCCGTTGATCCCGTCGGCGTTGCGATTATCAGGCCGTCGGAGCGATACGTGCAGAACGGCTCGCCGTTCGCTGTGACGTCGAGCTGCATCATCCGCCCGAGCGGTCCCTTGTTGAGCACCACATCGTTGACGGCGCGGAATTTCTCGACCTGCTTGTGGTTGCGCGGGCGGCGTTTGTCGGATTCCGCCGGCCGCGATCCGTGCTCGACGCGCGCTTCGAGCGTGATCCGTCGGTCGACTTCGTAGTCACCTTCGATCACGCGCTCGAGCGCACTGGTCGCTTCCTCCCTGGGGACCTCGGTCAGAAAGCCGAGTCCTCCCAGATTGATGCCGAGTATCGGGATTTCACGCGCACCGATTGTCCGCGCGATTCCCAGCAGCGTGCCGTCGCCGCCGAGCACGATAATCAACTCGGCGCGCGTGACGATTTCCTCGCGGGACGCGGTTTCTGCGCCGATCGCCGAAGCGATTGGCGGTTCCGCGAGTGCGACGCGGTTGCGCTCTCGAAGCCAGTTCGAAAGCGTCTTTGCGAGGCGCACAGCTTCGGGACGATCGCGCTTGACGACCATTCCGACTGATTTTATTGGGCGCTTCGCCACCGCGCTTTCGCAATTATCACGCACATCGCGATGCCGCAATGAACCCTGCGACCAGCGCGATTAAGCGCTCCGTCGCGATATCGCTAATGAGCGGAGGTCGCTGGAGATGGGGTACGTTTGCCGTAAACGATCGCTACCGCATTGATGTAGTAACCGGTCATATCTTCGCCGGTTTGCGATTTGCTCGTATTGACGACGATCGCATCGGCTCCCGTTTCGCAGGCCTTGCTCTTTACGACAGGCAAAACCGTATCTTCGTTTGCGAAAACGTTGCCGAGCGCCTCGACGATCGCGACCTTGCGGTATGGGCGCGTCGGGTCGGCCCTCAATACGGGCATATCACAATCGGGAGGTTTCGCTCCGTGTCCCGAAGGTTCGATCTCGGTAACGGATGTGCGCGGCGGCAGCGAGCTCACCTGCGCGCATCCGAGCAGCGACACCGCCATCATCAAAGCTCCGATTACAATTCCGATCCTCACGCGAACATCAATACCGACCGCGAGGCGCTACGGGAAGATCCCGACGCCTCACCCCGGTTGCGCTGCCACGGTGGAATCGCGGCATAATCGCGGATTAAATAGGCGGTCGCAGGGAGAGACCATGTCGAAACCGTCAGCATCGAATCGCCCGCTTCTCGGCGCGCATATGTCGATCGCGGGCGGCGTCGGCGAGGCTATCGTTCGCGGCGCGTCGATCGGATGCGACAGCGTGCAGATTTTCACCAAGTCTTCGCGTCAGTGGAAAAGCCGCGCCTACAGCGAAGACGAAATCGGCGCCTTCAAGCGCAACCTTAGGGAAAGCTCGATCGCGACCGTCGTCGCGCACGATTCGTATCTGCTCAACCTTGGCGCTCCGGACGAGACGCTGCGCGACAAATCGATCGCAGGACTAATCGACGAGCTCCAACGATGCGAAACGCTCGGCGTGCCGTTTCTGATCGCGCATCCGGGTTCCCACGTTGGCGCCGGCGAGGACGCGGGAATCATGCGGATTGCGAAATCTATCGATGAAGCGCATCACGCGTGCAAAGGCTTCAAGACGAAGCTCGCGCTCGAAATCACCGCGGGGCAGGGCAGCAATCTCGGATGCACATTCGAGCAGATGGCGCGAATCGTCGGTGCGGTGAAGCAAAGCGATCGCATCCGCATATGCTTCGACACCGAGCACGCGTTCGCCGCGGGCTACGACATTTCGACC
>DASPQU010000385.1:0-2347 GCA_035624805.1 Binataceae bacterium (SeqCode)
GCGTGAACGCCTTCGAGAGTCAGGGCGTTATCTACGTTAATCGCCCGAATGCGCGCGTGAGGATGAGGGCTGCGCAGGATGCGCGCGAACAGCATCCGCGGCAGCGCGATGTCATCGGCATAGCGAGCAGCGCCGGTCACCCTCGCGCTCGCGTCGATCTTGGGCAGGGGCTTGCCGATAACGGAGAATCCGTCGCGTTTCATAGTTTTTCCGCGCGAACGGCCGCCTGGACGGCGTCAATGATCTTGCTGTACCCAGTGCAGCGGCATAGCACTCCGGAAAGCGCCTCGCGGATCTCCTGACGGGTTGGGCGAGGATTGCTCTTGAGCAGCGCCTCTGCGGTCAGAATCATCGCCGGACTGCAGTATCCACACTGAGTCGCGCCGAGTTCTGCGAAAGCGCTTTGCAACGGACGAAGCCGTCCGCGGTCGCTCACGCCTTCGATTGTGCGCACGTCTGCGCCTTCCACGTCGATCCCAAGCATCAGGCACGAGAGGACAGGCGTCCCGTCCAGCAATACGGTGCACAATCCGCACTCGCCGGTTTCGCAACCGTGCTTGGTGCCGGCGAGCCCGAGGTCCTCACGCAAAACTTCGAGCAGCGTCTTATTATCCTCGACCGCTACTTCTTTTGGCTCGCCATTGACCTTCAGGCGAAGGAGTCGCTTTTTCAATCCCAATCTCCCGAACTGGAGATTCCGCGCCTGGTTGCACGCGCTATGCCATCGCGCGTTGCGATCAATCGCATTGGGGCATGCCCCCTTACTCTCTGTTTCGATGCGCAAGAACGTGGATTTTGACGAGCTACCGGGCCCTTGTCTGTATCCTTGAGAGACATTGGCCGTCAGATGAGTCCGCTCGATACAGTGTGCACGGGAACGCAAAAGATGGTCGCAAACTGTGTCTCGTCTCCGCAGCCGGGACAACCGAGAACAACCCCCTCTGCGGGGAAGCCTGAGCGAAATCGGCTACTCGTGTACGCGTTTTACATCGGCCACGGAATGATCGATGCTCTTGCCGCACGAAGGAGCAAAACCATGGCCTACGACTCGTACAAAGTTATCAATGTTGAAGTTAAGGGTAAGGTCGCCTACGGGACGATCAACAATCCGCCGATCAATGTGATTACGGCGCCGCTACTGGACGACCTCGTCCGGCTCTCGACCGAGCTCGAAGCCGACCAAAACCTGCTGGTTTTCGTGCTCAGAAGCGCGCATCCGGATTTCTTCATTGCGCATTTCGACGTCGCCGCAATCCTCGAATTTCCGATCGACAAACCTCCGCGCCGCGAGGACTACGCCAATGCGTTCTATCACGAAATGTGCGAGCGCTTCCGCACGATGAACAAGGTCACCATCGCACAGATCGAAGGCCGCGTCGGAGGCGGCGGGTCGGAACTCGCGATGTCGTTCGACATGCGTTTCGGCGTGCGCGGCAAAACCATCGTGAATCAGATGGAAGTGCCGCTCGGGATACTTCCCGGCGGCACCGGAACGCAGCGGATGCCACGTCTCATCGGTCGCAATCGCGCGGCCGAGGTAATCCTTGGCGGAATTGATATGGATTGTGATGCGGCCGAGCGATGGGGCTACCTCAATCGCGCGTTCGAGCCCGGACAGATCGGGCCTTACGTTGAGTGGCTCGCGAATCGCATTGCATCGTTTCCGCCGGAAGCCGTGCGTTTGACCAAGGAAGCGATCAATTGCGCCGAAAAGCCACTCGCCGAAGGCCTCCGAGACGAGAGCTATCTCTTCCAACAGCTCACTCGCACCGAGAGCGGCAGACGCAATATGCGCAGATTCCTGGAGATCGGCGGCCAGACCCGCGAGGGCGAGCTCAAGATTCAGGAATTGAGCGGACGCCTCGGAAAAGCTTGAACGATGCGCGACGAGTCGCGCCGTTTTCTCAGTCGCGATGGCCACGATCGAGCGCACGCCGGCATTGCCCGACGCCTCGGCCTCCCGATGGCGTAGCGAGCCGTTTCGCATCTTCTTCCCACTCGGTGTCCTGTTCGCGTGGGTCGGTGTCGGCCATTGGCTGGCGTACACGACGGGCGTGACTGCCACCTACTCGTGCAAGCTTCACGGGTCGGTTCAGATGCAGGCCTTCATGATGGCGTTTGCGGCCGGCTTCCTGATGACGGCGGTGCCTCGACGAACGCAGACGCCGCCGGTCACACGAATCGAGATCGGCGCGATGATAACGGCACTAGTCATCACGACGATCGGCGCTCTTTACGAGCGATGGACCGTCTGCGAGGCCGGATACGCCGCCATGTTCGTAATTCTGGCCCAATTTGCCATGCGCCGTTTTTTCGGACGCGCGGCCGGGCGTCGTCCGCCGGCGGC
>DASPQU010000386.1:0-2832 GCA_035624805.1 Binataceae bacterium (SeqCode)
CGTCCGGCGACTCGGTGACGCGTCCATACACAGTTACGCGCTTGCCCTCGGGGAGCCGTCCGCGCATGTACCCGGGCAGGTTGAACCACACGAGATCAAGCGAAACTCCGTCGGCGTCGAGTCGCGCCGTGAACATCCGACGCCATCGGTTGCGGCGAAGCGGATGATCGCGCACGGCGGCGAGCACGCCTGACACCGCCGCGTTCATCCCCGGCTTGAGTTCTTTAATCGACCTTTGATCGCGCCAGTCCTGATAACGCGCAGGAAGATTGAACAGGACATCTTCGAGGCTCTCGATTCCCCGCTCGGCCAAGGCCGCCGCGCGCTTGGGACCGACACCGGTAACGGAGGAGACCGGCGTTCTCAGCAACGTCGCGCTTGATGTATCGACTGCAATGTTCGCCGGCATCGAAGTTCCATCAAACGCTGACGCTTCTTCGCAACGCATGGCGTCGCGCCGAGCCGCGATCAGCTCTGGTGGTAGTCCTGCAGTGCGCGCACTTCAAAACGTTCGCGCTTCAGCGCCCTGATCCCTTCAACTCCGGCGAGCGCGCCCGCGATCGTGGTGAAATACGGAATCTTGAGCTCAAGCGCCGTGCGCCGGATGGAAAACGAATCCGCGGCAGCGTCCGCATCCGGAGTATTTATCACGACGGTTATGCCGCTCTCCTTCATTCGGTCGACAATGTGCGGGCTTCCTTCAGCAACCTTGTTGATGTCCGCGCATTCGATGCCGAACTCGCGTATGCGTCGCGCCGTTCCGCGTGTCGCCAGGAGACCGAAACCGAGTTCGTCGAGTCCGCGAACGATCGGTTCAATATCCACCTTGTCCGCGTCGCGGACGCTCACGAACGCAGTCCCCCCCAGCGGCAGGTCGGTCGATGCAGCAATCTCAGCCTTGGCGAACGCCATCGCGAACGAGCCGTCGAGGCCCATCACCTCGCCCGTCGACTTCATCTCCGGCCCGAGTATCGTGTCGACGCCCTGGAAGCGCACGAACGGGAAAACAGATTCCTTGACCGCCACATGCGCCGGCACGCGCTCAGTGCTGAATCCCAGCTCAGGCAGCTTCTTTCCGCTCATCACCAGCGACGCCAGCTTCGCGAGCGGAACGCCGATAGCCTTTGATACAAACGGAATCGTTCGCGATGCGCGCGGATTCACTTCGAGGATGAAAACCTCGCCTCGATGGATCGCATACTGCACATTGATCAGGCCGACAACGCCGAGCTCGCGCGCCATCATCCGCGTCTGCTCGATAAGTTCCTGCTGAATTTCTTTTGGCAGCGTTCGAGGCGGAAGCGCGCACGCGCTGTCGCCGGAATGGATACCGGCGTGTTCGACATGCTCCATGATTCCGCCGATGACCACGGTTTCACCGTCGGAAATCGCGTCGACATCGACCTCGATAGCGCCGGACAGATATCGATCGATCAGCAGCGGATGACGCTCCGAGGCCTGCAACGCGGTGGTCACGTAGCGGCGCAGCGAGGCTTCGTCGGCAACAACCTCCATCGCGCGACCGCCAAGCACGTACGACGGCCGAATCAGGACGGGATAACCGATCGTGGCGGCTCCAGCGACGGCCTCGTCGAGACCGCGCGCCAAAACGCCCTTGGGCTGCTTTAATCCGAGCTTTTCGACCATCGCATTGAAGCGCTCGCGATCTTCGGCGCGATCGATCGCGTCGGGCGGCGTTCCCAGGATGTTCACACCGGCGCGTTCGAGAGCGACGGCAAGCTTAAGCGGAGTCTGCCCGCCGAACTGGACGATCACGCCCCACGGCTTCTCGAACCGCACGATCTCCATCACGTCTTCGAACGTCAGCGGCTCGAAGTAGAGGCGGTCCGACGTATCGTAGTCGGTCGACACCGTCTCGGGATTGCAGTTCACCATGATGGTTTCGAAACCCGCCTGACGCAGAGCAAGCGCGGCGTGCACGCAACAGTAGTCGAATTCGATTCCCTGTCCGATACGGTTCGGGCCGCCGCCCAGAATCATCACCTTGCGACGATCGTCCGGCGCGGCCTCTTCGTCTGTCTCGTAGGTGGAATAGAAATATGGCGTGAAGGCCTGGAATTCCGCGCCGCAGGTATCGACGAGCTTGAAGACCGGATGCACGCGCTGATCGATTCGGAGCTTGCGAATCGAGGCCTCGTCGACGCCGCGCAAATCCGCGATACGTCGATCGGAAAATCCCATCTGCTTCAGTTCGAGCATCCGGGCGCGATCGAGGTCGCCCGCGCCGATCCGCGATTCCGTCTTGACGATTTCCTCGATGGAATCGAGAAACCATGGATCGATTTTCGTTAGCTTGTGTACTTCCTGATTCGAAAGTCCGAGCCGAAACGCGTCGGCGAGATAAAAGATTCGATGGCTGTTCGGAGTTGCGAGGCGAGCGCGCACTTCGCTTAGCGCCGCCTCACGACTGAGGCCGTTGACTCGGCTTTCGAAGCCGTGGGATCCGATTTCCAGCGAGCGCAGCGCCTTCTGCATCGATTCCTTGAAGGTGCGCCCGATCGACATCGCCTCGCCGACGGATTTCATCTGCGGACCCAGTTCGTCGACGGCGCCGCGAAACTTCTCGAACGTGAAGCGCGGCACTTTTGTTACGACATAGTCGATCGTCGGCTCAAAGCACGCCGGCGTCATCCGCGTAATGTCGTTCGGTATCTCATCAAGCCGATAGCCGACTGCGAGCCGCGCCGCGATTTTTGCGATCGGAAAACCGGTCGCCTTCGACGCTAGCGCCGAGCTGCGCGACACGCGCGGATTCATCTCGATCACGACCATCCGACCGGTTGCAGGATCGACAGCGAACTGTATATTCGA
>DASPQU010000387.1:0-3936 GCA_035624805.1 Binataceae bacterium (SeqCode)
TCCGCCGCAAACCTACGGATGCGAAGTGTGCGGCGCGACCGATCTTGAATCGATCGCGATTGCCGGACGCGGAACGCTGCGCGCTTTCGCAACCGTTCATCTCCATCAGGGAAAAGGGATCGAAGCGCCCTTCACCGTGGCTTCGATTCTTCTGGAAGGCGGGCCCATTATCCGGACGATTTTGAAAGAGCGAACGGACGCGGGACTGCGCATTGGCGATCGCATGCAAAGCGTGCTCGTACCTGCGGGTGCCGAGGCAAGCGGGAAGGAAATCGTCGAGCTGCGCTTCACCAAAACGGGGGTGGAGAAATGAAACATACGCTTCGCCAGATGCGTCCGATTTACGTCGTCGGCATCGGACTCCATCCGTATCAGCGCATGAGCGATACGCCCTACGTGACGCTCGGACTGGTCGCAGTTCGCGAGGCGCTGGCCGACGCGGGAATCGCGTGGAACGCGGTCGAATCCGCGTATACGGGAACAGCGATAATCGGGATGGCGGCGTCGCGTCCGCTGTTTCGCCATCTCGGCGCAACGGGAATCGCGATGGCGCAGGTCGAGAACGCCTCCGCCTCGGGATCGACCGCGTTTCGTCAGGCGTGCCTCGATGTTGCGAGCGGGATCAGCGACGTATCGATCGCGCTGGGCGTCGACAAGCCCGGTCCGGTCAACTCGGGCCCCGCGAAGGCGAACATCAGAGATCTCGTGGGCTCGCGCGCGGTTCCGTTCACGCATTTTGCGCTGCTCACCAACGAATACATGAATCGCTACGGCGCGACGCCCGAGCAGATCGCGATGGTTGCGGTGAAGAACAATCGCAACGGCGCGAACAACAAGTATGCTCAGCGGCAGAAGGCGGTGACGCTCGAAGAGGTGATGGCGGGACCATTCATCTCAGGCTCGCTGACACGCCTGCAATGCTGCCCGGTTGGCGAAGGCGCTGCGGCGGTGATCGTCGCGTCCGACGATGCGATCGACAAGCTCGGCATCAAGCGTTCGCGTGCGGTACGCGCGATAGCATCGGTCAGTCGAACCGAACGCGTCTATCGTGACGCGGAAAACTACGACGCGGAGCTCACGCGCGAGACTGTCGCGATGGCATACGAGCAGGCGGGCTTGGGTCCGAAGGACATCGACATAATCGAACTGCACGATGCGTTTACGATCGAAGAGCTGCTCTATCTCGAGGCGATGGGACTGTGCGGTCCGGGCGAGGGCGCATCGATGATCACGAGCGGCGCGGCAGATATCGGCGGCAAGTGCGCGGTGAGCCCTTCGGGCGGGCTCCTCGCGATGGGTCATCCGATCGGTCCTACCGGTGTTGGACAGGTGGCGGAAATCACGCGGCAAATTCGCGGTGAAGCCGGAGTACGGCAGCATCCGAACGCGCGCACAGGTCTGGCGCACATGGTCGGAGTCGGCGCGGTATGCGTCGTTCACATCCTGCAGCGGGCGGCGTGAGATCGCGATGAGCGCGTTGGAAAGCAAAAGTCGTATACCCGAGCGAATCTCGAAACGGCTGCGACTGCCGGTTATCGCAGCGCCGATGCTGGCAGTGTCCGGCCCCGAGCTGGTCATCGCTGCATGCAAGGCGGGCGTGGTTGGCGCGTTTCCAGTGGCAAATGCGCGCACGATCGAGACGCTCGACAAATGGATGACGGAGATCAAACGCGCGCTGGACGAATCGGCAGGCAGCTATCCGAATCGCGCGCCCGCGCCGTTCTGTCCCAATCTGATCATTCGACGCCCCGACCTGCGCGAGCATCTCGCCTGCGTCGTCAAACATCGCGTCGAGATGGTGATCACGTCGGTCGGATCGCCTGAGGCTGTGATAGGTCCGCTTCACGACACGGGATGCCTCGTGTTCGCAGACGTTGCGACGGTTCGTCACGCGGAGAAAGCGATCGCGGTGGGCGTCGACGGGCTCATCCTGCTGACCGCGGGCGCCGGCGGAAACACCGGATGGCTCAATCCGCTCGCGTTTGTGCGCGCGGTGCGCGGGATGTTCGACGGGCCGATCGTTTTGGCGGGCGGCATCTCGGACGGCCACGCGCTGTGGGCGGCGCGCGTGATGGGATGCGATCTCGCATACATGGGCACCAAGTTCATCGCCACGCGCGAGAGTATGGCGTCGGATGCGTATCGCGAGATGCTGGTCAAATCCGAGATGGATGACATCATGCTGTCGACCGCGTTCACAGGCCTTCAGGCAAATATGCTGCGGCCGTCGATCGTCGCGGCGGGGCTCGATCCCGACAATCTGCCCTCGAACATATCGATCGACGAGGCGAACACGCGACATGGCGCGGGAGCGGCGGGACCGCGTCGATGGAGAGACATCTGGAGCGCAGGGCATTCGGTCTCGGGCGTCAAGAGCATCCAGAGCGTGGCCGAGATGGTCGCCCAGACGGAGCGCGAGTACGCGAGCGCGATGGAAGAGACGGCGCGGATACTTGCGCGATAGAGATTCAGCGCGCGCGGGCTGAAAGCGCGTTGTTGAGCGACGTGCGCATCGACTGCGCGACTTCGGACGCGGCCGCTCCGACGCTGCGACCGGGCAGATTCTTGTAGGCGTACATCACGCTGCGACTCGAGCTCACGATGATTCCCGTTCCGTCGGTGCACGCGCCTGCAACTGCGTCATTGTCCGATCCACCCTGCGTGCCGTAGCCCGGAACCAGTATCGTTGCGTTCGGCATCAGCTCGCGCGCGCGTCGCGCGTGTTCGGGATACGTCGCGCCGACGACCGCGCCCACCGGGCTGAGACCGTTCTCACCGATATAGTCGCTGCCCCATCCGTGGACGCGCCGCGCGACGCGCTCCCATACTGCGCGGCCCGATACATCGAGGTCCTGAAATTCGCCCGACGACGGATTGGACGTCTTGACGAGCACGAACACACCGCGCCCGGCCGTCACCCGCATCACGAACGGCGCCATCGCGTCGCTGCCGAGATACGGATTCACTGTCGCTGCATCGCATCCGAAGTCGCCGTCGCCGAGGATCGCCTCTGCGTACGCCGCCGATGTCGATCCGATATCGCCGCGTTTGGCGTCTCCGATCACGAGCAATCCATGATGGCGCCCATAGCGGATCACGTCACGCAGCGCGCGCATCCCGTCGAATCCGCGCGCTTCGAAGAACGCGAACTGCGGCTTGATCGCAACGACGATCGGCGCGCACGCCTCGACAACCGCGCAGCAGAAGCTCGTCAGCGTATAGCCTGGCGGGATGCCGGGAGTATCCACCGCATCAAGTTGCGGATCGATGCCAACAACGACGATGCTGCGCTTGGCGCGTGACGCTTCGAGCAGGCGGTCGGCGAAATTCATCGCCGATTATGATCTCATCGCGTCGTTGCCTTTCCAAGCATCGATGCTCATCCTTTTCCGCGTTGCTCCTGCTTGCTAGTCAACCCATGGGGGAGGGCAATCGATGTCGCGAATAACAATTGTCACCACGCTTAGATTCTTCGCCGCGATCGCGCCAGCGATCCTGCTGGTCGTCAGTCCCGTGCTGGCTCTCGGCATCCTATGGCTGGGAAGCGCGCCCTCCGCGATACGCGACGTGCAAGTCGCCGCGCTCGAAGACGCGCAGGCGCTCGATACCGCGCTTTACAAAATGGAATGGGGCCGAACGCAGCCCGACAGTTCGCAAATCGTGCTCGACCAGGAGCGCCGCTTCGCCGACATGCTCGATTCTGCTGCGCGAGTGGCTGTATCGCAGGAGCAGCGCGATCGCATACGCGCCCTTGCGAGCGCGTCCAAACCAACGCTCGATGCGCTCAGGCAGGCGAATCCTCGCGACGATTCGCTCGATCCTAAAATGCGCGAGCTTCACGCGATGGTCACGGATTTGATAACCGCCGGCGACACCGCCCTCATGCAGGCGGCTGACGATGCGCGCACGCAGGCGCGGAGGTTTGCGATTGTGGCA
>DASPQU010000388.1:0-3779 GCA_035624805.1 Binataceae bacterium (SeqCode)
ATCGGATTCTCGACGCGCTGGGTCTCGCGCTGCTACGCGGTATCGAGCCGCGCGCGGCAGCCGAAACCTACTTCGGGCTGGCGCATGCGATCGATTTCGGAACGCTCGGCCTCGCGCTCAAATCGATCGCGGGCGACGATCGATGGGAGCGGCGCGCGGCGCGCGAGCTTTCGGCCGAGGTGTCGCGAGCCCGGGTAGCAATCGCAAACTGGATCGTCGAAAAAAATCACCCGGCGGGAGAGGCGCTGGAAAAAATCCGCACGGCGTGCGAGCGCGAATTCATCGATGCGACGTCCGTCGTTAATGACGTACGATCGATGTCGGTCGTAACGCTGGCTGCCCTGCAGGTCGCGGTCCGGGCCGTATCGCGCCTTGCGTCGGCGTTGTAGAGACGCCGCACGCGTTACAAAGAAACATCACGAAGTTACGCGGTCGCGCGCGGAAGCGGCGCGGTAGGCTGAAGAGCAACGTCGCGAGCGACCAGCGCACGGCTTTCGTCGAACATCGCACTTACGTCCTGGAAAAGACGCGCCCCGGCAGCGATGAAAAACGCGATCGTCACGTAGGCGACGCCGACTGACATTATATCGAGCACGAAAACCGTGCCCCACACGAAACCCGTCATCATCGCAAACGGTCCGAGCAGCACGCTCGCCAGCACAAACGCGCCGCCCGCCCAGGCGTTGTATCCCGAAAACACGGCGGAAAACACGATGATCCGCGTCGCCACCCTGCGGAATCGACCGCGCATCAACTCGCGGCTGTGAAGCAGCGCGTACCATCCGCGCCGGCCTTCAAACACCACCGCGTATTTCGCGAAATAAAGCCATATCATCATCAGCACGATCGAGATGCTGAACACATTACGTCCGACGAACAGGGCCGGGATGATTAGCGGGATCGATACGACGGCGGTCGCAAGCGCCTGGAGCGCTGCGACAAGGAAAAATGACGGCGCGAGTCCTATCGCCATCCGATATATCGCCACCACGCCTTCCGCGACCGTCGCCCATTTGTCTCCAGCCTGGATGCGATAAAGAGTGCATAGCACCACCAGGTACGCGGCAATCGTGATCAACAGGAACAGCACAACCAGGATGACGCCGACCCATCGAGGATAGAGATCCTGCGGAGGTGATTCCTCGGGACGATACGGCGTCTGGACATTTTCCAAACCGGCGGAATGAACCTCCGCGACGACATTGTGCGCGCCAGATTCGAACGTCGCTGCCAGCCGATGCTGAAGATTGAATGCGTCGGGAAGCAGGCATAGCGACGCCGCCAGAACCAGCGGCGCGAGCACGGCGCCCAGTAGCACCCAGTTGCCGCTCAAATCCGTGACAGCGTTGGCGAGATAGATGAAACTGCTTCTAAGGCGCGCCTGCCCCACAATGGTGTCGAGGTTGGCATCAGCGGGCCGCCGATACAAGTACATCCGGAACGAGAGCAGCATTCCGGTAGGCGTCGTCTTGCGCGATGCTATAATCGTCGCAACGGGTGAATCACGACGGTCCTCGGGAGTTTGCGCTTATGGACGAACGCGAGCGAGCCGCACAAATCGAACTCGAAAACAAACTCATGCGCCGGCTGCGATTTTTGGTCGAACTGACGTTTGCAACGCTGTGCCAGGACAATTCTCTCACCCTCGATCAGGCCTGGGAACACGTGCTCGCGCTTAAGGGCGCGGCGTGCGCGATGTTCCCCGGCAAGGAGGAAACCTTCGATTTGATTTATCTGCCCCGCTTCTCGCGCCTGATCGCCGAGCGCTACGGCGCAAATTGATCGCGAGTCATCGATGCCGGCATTGAGCGGGCGCATCGCTACGGCGGACGGCTCGCTGCGCGCCGCAAGGATCTCCTTCGGAGAACGAATCGAATCGATCGAAGCGGCGAGCGACCCGGGCGGCGATTTCATCCTGCCCGGACTCATCGATCTCCAGGTTAACGGATCCCACGATCTCGACGTGATGAGTGCGTCGGCTGGCGACCTGGCGCTGATCTCGGATGCGCTCGCGCGTGAAGGCACGACGGGGTGGCTTCCGACTGCGGTAACTTCGCCGCTCGCGGCGATCGAGCGCGTCGATTCCGCCGTAGGCGAAGCTCAGAGCGCCGTCGATGATCACAAATCGTCGGCGATCCTCGGGATGCATCTCGAAGGTCCATTCATCTCACCGCGAAGGCTCGGCGCACATCCGCGACTCAATCTCGAACCTTGCGGCGAGCCACTCGATCGCATGCTCGCGCTGAAATCTCTGCGCGTCATAACGATGGCGCCGGAGCTGGTGGGCGCCCTCGAAGCGATCGCGCGATTTCGCCAGCGCGGCGTGGTCGTTTCGATCGGCCACACCGACGCGGATTTCGATTCTGCCCGAGGCGCGTGCTCCGCCGGCGCTCGCATGTTCACGCATCTGTTCAACGCGATGCGCCCGCTGAATCATCGCGATCCCGGCGTGGTGACTGCAGCTCTGACGACCGACGACGCATTCGTCGCGGTAATTCCCGACGGCGTGCATGTGCATCCCGGAGTGCTCCGCATCATCTATAAGGCGCGCGAATCGCGAGGGATGATTCTGACGACAGACAAATTATCCCTGGCCGGCATGAATCCGCCCGCGGTTCGCCGTTTCGGATCCGTGGAAATCCGAATCGAGGGCGGCGCAGCGCGACCCGCGGGCGGCACGTTGGCGGGCAGCGTCATTTCGATGCTCGACGGCGTGCGTCTGATGGTCGAGCAAGTTGACGTGCCGCTCGGAGAAGCGGCGGTGATAGCGTCGACGAATCCCGCTTTGGTGCTCGGACTCGGAGATCGGGGAACGCTCGAAACCGGACGCCGCGCGGATATGATCGTCCTCGGGCGAGCATTAGAGTTGAAATCGGTATTCGTCGCGGGCCGGGAACTGCGGCTTTGAAACGCGAACGATTTTACAACACGAACAATTCGGGGGAATCGACAAACGATGGCGCTGAATCAGGCGTGTGTTGGGAAAACCTATCCGTCGAGCGTATTCGACGCCTCGCTGGAATCGATGCAGGCGTATGCGCGCGCCTACAACGATGACAACCGCGCGTTCTTCGATACGAATCGTCCGGGCGGAATCATCGCGCCGCCGCTTTATGCCGTCGTTGCGACATGGCCCGCCGTGATGGGTTCGATGGCAGATCCTGAACTCAACGTCGATCTCGTCCGCCTGCTTCATTCCGAGCAGGACATGGAATTTTTCCAGCCTATTCGGCCCGGCGACAAGATTACCTCGACCGCGAAAATCGGGTCGATCGAAACCCGGTCAAACGGCGAAACGATGGTCGTCGAACTGCTCGCGCGCAATCAGCGCGACGAAGCGGTAACGCGAATTCTCTTCACGATTTTCATCCGCGGGCGCAATCGCGGCGCGACCGAGGCTCGCGCGACAGAACCCGAGCATGCGGCTCCGATCCTCTCGATCGCGCAGACGATCGACAAGGATCAAACCTTTCGCTATCGCGACGCGTCGGGCGATCCGAATCCGATTCACGTAGACGAGAACTTCGCGAAGATGGCCGGCCTTCCCGGCATCATCGTGCACGGGCTCTGCACGATGGCGTTCACGTCGAAAGTGATCATCGACAACCTGTGCGGAGGCGATCCCGCGCGTCTGAAGCGACTTCGCGTTCGCTTCACGCGGCCGGTTTTTCCGGGTCAGGTGATCACAACGAAGGTCTGGGAAGAAGGCGATCGCAACGGACGCAAAATTTACGGTTACGAAACGCTCAACGCCGACGCCCAGGCCGTCATCAAGGGCG
>DASPQU010000389.1:0-5338 GCA_035624805.1 Binataceae bacterium (SeqCode)
ACGGACACATTGAATCTCCCATGCCAATCCTAGCAGCAGCAGCCGTCTCAACGCTCATGATCGTTCTATGGCCTGGAGCCGCTCATGCCTGGGGGCCTGTCACGCACGTCGCGCTCGGAGTTCGCGCCATAGCGACGGTTATTAGCCCCGATCATCCGGTTCAGGCAACGCTGGCGAACTTTCCCGAAGTGTTCCTCTATGGCAGCCTCGCGCCGGATATCGTGCAGGGCCGGCGCCTCCAGAGCCGGCTGAGGCGTCATTCGCACAACTGGTCGACGGCGCGCTCCCTGATAAGCGCCGCATCCGATCCCGAGCAGCAGGCGTTCGCCCTGGGGTATCTCGCGCATCTGGGAGCGGATGTCATCGCGCACAACTTTTATCTTCCCGCCCATTTTGTCGGCAATTTCGAATCGCGTATCGCGAGCCACATCTATGCGGAAGCCCGATTCGACACGCTCCAGGACGGGGATTTCCATCGTATCCTGCTTTCTCTGCTCGACAGCGATTTCTCCCGGCTCGACGCGATGCTCGATCGCGCGGTCGATTCGCCCCTCGTTCCGTTCAACGCGCATCGGCGGATTTTCGACGGCGGACTCAGGCGCATCCAGCAATGGAACGCGATCGTCAAAACGGTCGGACCGACCGCGCCCGAGGAGGTTTCCGGGGCGCAAGTGTTCACGGAAAGTTCATGTTGTGCGATACGCGGCGTCATCGACGATCCCGAGCATGCGCCTGCGTGCCGGTTCGATCCGATGGGGACGGATGCGGTGCGCAGCGCGCTCGCCTCGAGGCGCAATCTGCAGCGCCTGACGCGCGTCAGCATCTCGGCGCGCGAAACCGCGCGGGAACTGGCTGCGACGATGGTTCGCGATGTCAGGGCGCATCTGCAGACGGGACCTTTCGGCGCGGGCGACCCAAAGGCGATGGGCTGAGCTTTTTCAGGCGTCGCCTTTTGCTCGATTTCGCGCGAGCGCTGCAGACCACAGTGATGTGAGCTTGGTGCGCAGATCGTCGACGGAGCCGTTGTTCTCGATCACGAGCGTTGCATGACGCCGCCGCTCTTCGTCGGACAGCTGCGCGCGGATACGTGCTTCGGTCTGCTCCGGTTTCATCCCGCGATCGCGCTCGACGCGTTCGATCACGCGCTCTCGCGATGCAACCACCAGCCACACTTCGTCGCACAGCGGCTGCCAGTTGGCCTCGATCAAAATCGCGGCCTCGATAACGATTGGATTTTTCTCGCCCTCGGCGCGCATCGCCGTGACCATTTCGCGCATCCGCTCGAACATCCGCGGATGCACGATCGAGTTGAGGCGCTTGAGAGCGCCGGGATCGGCGAAAACGATAGGGCCAAGCTTGCGACGATCGATCGTGCGATCGGGAGCAAGGACTGCGTCGCCAAAAGCCGCGAGGACGTCGCGATAACAAGGTCCGCCCGGCTCGTAGATCGCGTGACCAACCTTGTCAGCGTCGAGAACTCTGGCCCCCAGGTCCGCCAGCATCTTCGCGACTGTGCTTTTCCCCGAACCGATTCCTCCGGTTAATCCGATCGTCAGCATAACTTTCCTCGATGAATTGTACGCTTACCCGCTGGCCGCCGTTTTCGGAGTCTCGCCGCTCCACGCCTGCAAGCGATGGAGATGGCTGAAGAAGCCTCCGCGCGCAAGCAGCTCGGCGAAGCGCCCCTGCTCCTCGATAACGCCTTCGCGCAGAACGAGGATGCGATCCGCGTTTTGAATTGTGGACAGGCGATGAGCGATCACGAGCGTCGTGCGACCCTTCATCGCCTCGCCGACCGCCGCGAGCACGCTGGCTTCAGTTTCCGCGTCGAGCGCGCTGGTCGGCTCGTCCATAATTAGAATCGGCGCATCCTTCAGCAGCGCACGTGCGATCGTGACGCGCTGCGCTTCGCCCTCGGAGAGGCTGTGCCCGCCCTGTCCGACCAGTTCCTCTGCGCCCTTGGGCAATTTCGCGATAACGGGTGCGAGACGCGCCCGCTCGATCGCGCGCTGGATATCGGCTTCGCTTGGGTTCGGTTTGCCAAGCGTGACGTTGGCGCGAAGCGTGTCGCCCAGGACAAGAGGCGGCTGAAGAACGGTTGCGATATTCGCGCGCAGCGAATTCAACGTGATGTCGCGCAAATCGACTCCGTCAATTCGAATCGTCCCGGTTTGCTGCTCGTAGAAGCGCATAACGAGACTCGCCATCGTGGTCTTGCCCGCGCCGCTGGGACCGACGATCGCAACGGTCTCACCCGCATTCGCCTTGAAGCTGATGCCTTTGAGAACGGGCGCGGCGGGGTCGTATCCGAACACGACGTTTTCAAACTCGATTTCACCGCGAACGCGGGCGATCGCGCGCGCGCCCGGGCGATCTTTGATCTCAGGGTCGATTTCCAGAATCTCGAGGCATCGCCGTAGCCCCGCATTCGCGCCTTGGACGAGCCCGTAGGTCTGAAAAATCTGATTGATCGGCGCATATAGCGACGCAAGGTACGCGGTGAAAACCGTGATGCCGCCGATCGTGAGCGCACCGGACAAAACATGAAGCGCGCCAACGTACATCACGGATGCGGTGCCGATCGCGATCAGAACTCCGACCGCGCCCGCATAGAATGTCTGGTAAGTGTAGAGGCGGAGATTCTCGCCGAGACTTTCGCTGCTCGATTCAACGAATGCGCGGTACGACTCAGCCTCGCGGGTGAAAGCCTGCACCACGTGAATCGCGGCGAGCGCCTGATGCGTGACCGTGTACAGCCGGCTCTCCTTGACGCGCGCGCCCGTCGCGAGACGTTCGATCTGTGCTCCCGTTAAACTGATGAATACGACGAGGAGGGGAATTACCCCGAGCGCGATAACCGACATCATCCAGTCGATACGGACCATCACGAAGAACATCCCCACGAGCATGACGCTCGACGACAGCACCTGAAAAACACCGTTCATCGCGATCGTCTGGATCGAAAAAGTGTCGTATGCGATCCGCACCATCAGGTCGCCCACCTGGCGGCGTCGATGGAACGAAAGCGTGAGGCGCTGAAGATGGTTGAAGAGCTGGGCGCGAAGATCGTTGACCATCCGCTGGCCGATCGAAATCGTTACGAAGTTGTTGGCGACGTTAAGAACCGCGACCAAAGCGTACACGACGACCAGCGCTACGCACGCGGCCACGAGCAGCGATTCGCGCGAGTAGGTGGGCGCCCAGTCGAATTGCGCGCCGCGCAGGACGTTGTCGATCACTACCTTAAGCGGCCACGGCTTGAGCACCTCCGCGCCGGCCCCCATCGCGACCATCACGATCGCGATCGCGAAGCGCCCCAGATGCGGGCGCATCCTGCCCAGCACTTCGCGATAAATCGAGGAGCGTTTCACTGCGATTCGCCAGTCTCCCCGACGACTCCAAGACCGCCGGAAGCCGCGAGACTCTCGCATGAGGCTCTGAGCAATGATGGAATCCGGACGACGCGAAGCAGCGCGATCCCGATTCCGATTGCGATGATGATCGCGGCCATTGCGAGCGCGCTGATCCAATACATTCCGGCGCCGAGCAACAAAACGAAAATGACCACAATCGCGATTATCGCTCCGCGCGGTTCCGCCGTCGTGCGCCATGCTATCGAAACTCGATCGGATTCGCGTATCGCGTTGAAATCGACGCGCATCGTCGGCGGAAGGACGGCGCGAAGATCCCATGATTGATAGCCGTCGGTCGCCGCGACGGGCACGCCATAGCGAACCATCCTATGGCGGATGCTGTCGAGAATCGCGGCGGAATCCGGAATCGGTGTGCTCTCAGCCAGGGGCGCAAGTGTAATGCGACCGCTGGGATTGTACGGCATCGGCGGCACGCCGTCGGCGCTCGGATCGAGGCGCATCTTGATGCGCTCGCGAGCGAAACTTCGCGCCAGCGGCCCGGCCATATAGAGGAGCGCGAGCATCGCGCGCTCCGTGATCGGCGTGTGCGTCGATCCAGTATCGGTGGATGCGGCGGCGAGACACGCGACCGCAACGAAAACAACAAGCCCGGCGATTCCGAGCGCGCCGAGAAACGCGCTCGCGCTGCTGGCGAGTATAAGTACAATCGACGCTGCCACCCATTGCGCGCTCTGCGGAAGCTCGGCGAGCCAGGGAAGATCGGCGGCGGTGTAAAGGCTCTGGAACAACCCGCGGCCAAAAGCGCCATGATAGACGCGCGGGCCGCCGAGAAGAGCCGACAGCCACGATCCGGCGCCACCGTAAAGGCTTCGCGCGTTCGCACCTCGCAACGGATACTTTCGGAACAGGAGGCCTTCGCCTTCGCCATAGCCGCGCTGCTGCGCGAGATAGTCGCGAAGATTCGCGCGCCGCTCATGCACCACGACTGCGCCGGGCGCATCGATGAGGGCGCCTCCCGCGTTTGCAAGTCGCCACGATACATCGACGTCGTCGCCCGCAGACGTGAACGACGAATCGAAACCGCCGATCGTTGCGAGCGCAGATTTGCGAATCGCCATGTTGCATCCGCACAGCTGCAGAAGCTCGTCGCCCGCGCCCGTAACCTGTGTCGGAAGGCCGGGAGCGAATGCGAAAGCGGACGACGCATCGGAATCGTGCGGCGTGAAATTCGGCCCGCCCGCAGCGACGGCCCCGCGGCGCACGATCGCCTCGACCAGATGATAGAGCCAGTCGCGATCGGCGCGCGCGTCAGCGTCGATGAAAGCGACGATCTCGCCGGATGCGGCATCGATTCCGGAGTTGCGCGCATCGGAGAGTCCGCGATGAGCCGCTCGGATGGTTTTCGCGCCTGCGCGCTCCGCCAGATCGGCGGTCAGATCGGTGGAGCCGTCGTCAACGACGATGATTTCATAATCGGGATAGTTGAGTGACTTCAGCGAATCGACGCATCGCTCAATCGTCGCGCCGGCGTTGTAAGCCGCGACCACGACCGACACCTTCGGCGTTGATTTGAGCGGCGGCGGCTGATCGCCACGAAAGGTCGCGCCGACTGTTTCGAACGCGAGCTTCGGCTTGCGATCCTTGGTGGTGAGGCCGAAAGCCCAGTCGGTTATCTCGGCGCCGCCGGTATGCCACTCGTCGGTGAACGCGAACACGATGAACCCCGAGAGCCCGAGTTCGAACACCGCCCGCGATTGCCATCCGAGCAGGGCGGCCTGCGCCTCTTCGCCCTCGCGAATTGTGTCCATCCCGGTCTCGCTGAGGATCACCGGACGTTCGCCCGCCTGCGCCATCAGATGGGTCAGATAACGGCGGAGGTCGTTCTCGTGATGGAGATAAACGTTGTAGGAAAGGAAATCGAGAAACCCGAGGCGGAGATATTCAGTCGTCGGATAATTCGAGTA
>DASPQU010000390.1:0-2085 GCA_035624805.1 Binataceae bacterium (SeqCode)
GAGGGCCTCGAACGTGTTTACGCGCGCCATGCCCTGATGGCTCAGGCGACGCGCGACGCGGGCCAGGCGCTGGGTCTGAAGTTGATCGCTCCGGATAATCCCGCGCCAAGCGTGACGGGAATTCTCGCACCCGACGGAATAGATACCGGCAAGGTCGTCAAGTTTATGCGCGACGAACTGGGAGTATCGGTGCAGGGCGGACAGGATCAGATGAAGGGCAAGCTCGTGCGCATCGGACACATGGGCAATCTAAGCCCGTTCGACATGCTGATCGCGGTCGGCGCTCTCGAAATGGGACTGCGCAAGCAGGGAATGGAAGTCAGGAGCGGCGCTGGTGTCGCTGCGGTTCAGGCGCGAATCGCCAAAGGAGTTTGAGGCCATGGCGGAGAAATTTCGCGTTCTGCTGAGTGACTCACTCGCCAAGGAAGGCGCGGAGATACTCAAGTCCCATCCCGAGTTTGAGGTCGATATCAAAGTCGGACTCAAGCCTGCAGAGCTCGCGCAGATAATCGGATCGTACGACGCGCTCGTCGTGCGCAGCGCGACCAAGGTCACGAAGGAAGTAATCGAGCACGCCAACTCGCTGAAAGTGATCGGGCGCGCAGGCGTCGGTGTCGATAATGTCGACCTCGATGCTGCGACGCGCCGCGGCATCGTCGTGATGAACAGCCCGCTGGGCAACTCGGTCACGACCGCGGAGCACGCACTTTCGATGATGATGGCGCTCGCGCGTCATATCCCGACGGCGCACGCCACCCTCAAAGCGGGGAAATGGGATCGCTCGAAATTCACCGGCGCCGAGATGTGCAACAAGACGCTCGGTGTGATCGGACTTGGCAATATCGGCCGGATAGTCGCCGATCGCGCGCTCGGCCTGAAGATGAAAGTTATCGGATTTGATCCGATGCTGACGCGCGAGGCCGCCGATCGCCTCGGGATCGAACTGGTCTCGCTCGACGATTTGTTCCGCCGTTCGGATTTTATCACCGTCCACACCCCACTGACCGATGAGACACGCGGACTGGTTGGAGCTGCGGCGTTCGAGAAAATGAAGAAGGGCGTGCGCATTATCAACTGCGCGCGCGGCGGAATCGTCGACGAGCAGGCTCTAGCCGACGCGATTCGCTCAGGAAAAGTTGCCGGCGCGGCGCTCGATGTTTTCGTCGAGGAACCGCCTCCGGCGGACCATCCGCTCCTCAAGCTAGACAACGTTATCGTCACGCCTCATCTCGGCGCGGCGACGGAAGAAGCGCAGGTTCAGGTGGCGGTTGATATTGCGCATCAGGTGTCCGAGTTCTTGCTCGAGGGCACGATTCGCCAGTCCGTGAATATCCCGGCGCTGTCGCCGAAGGAGCTCGAGGTGATGGGACCTCATCTCCGACTCGGTGAGAAGCTCGGCAGATTGGCGGCGCAGCTTGTCAACGAGACGCCGGTCGAGGTCGTTGTCGGATTGGGCGGCGAAGCGGCGGCGCTAAAGGCCGAGCCGATCACGGCGGCCGTCGTGAAGGGTCTCCTGAGCACGTTCCTCGACGAGGCGCTCAACTACGTCAACGCGCCGTTCATCGCACGCGAGCGCGGCATCCGCGTATCCGAGACCAAATCGCGCGAGACTGCTGATTTCGTAAACACGCTCAGCGTTAAAGTGCGCACTCCAAGCTCCGAGCATGAGGTGGTTGGTGCAGTCGTCGGAAACCGGGCCGTGCGATTGATTCGTATCGACGGCTACCACGTCGAGGCCGTTCCCGAGGGATATTTCCTGATGCTCCACAATCGCGACGTTCCGGGCGTCGTCGGCGCTCTGGGCACGATTCTCGGACAGTCGGGTATCAATATTGCGGGACTTGATCTGGGGCGCGATCGGGTCGGAGGGATGGCTCTCAGCCTGGTGCAGGTTGACAATCCCGTTCCGGCTGCCGTGCTTGAACGACTAAAGACGGTGGCGGCGATTACGTCGGCCAACCTGCTCAAGCTTTGATCGCGGTTCGAAAACAGATTGCGCCGGCCCGCGCTGCGGATTGGTGGATGAACACGCGCGCCTGGGCGCAGTCGGCTTGCGGGGGATCTATCCAGTGGCGATGAACACGG
>DASPQU010000391.1:0-9481 GCA_035624805.1 Binataceae bacterium (SeqCode)
TCACATCGGCGGATCTGCCCGAAGCCGAGGACAAAACGGAGCAGGTGGGAGAAGCCGCGCTCAATCCGCGCCACCTGTCGATGAACATTCTCGCGCGCAGCAAGGTTCTGTACGACGGTCATGCCGTGGCTGCCGTCGCTGCCACCAGCCCGCATATCGCGGAAGAAGCGCTGCGCCTTATCGAGGTTGATTACGAGGTCCTGCCGCCGGTGATGACCGTCGAGGAGGCGATGAAGCCCGGCGCGGAAATTCTCCTTCCGAATCTGCGCAACAAGGAAGAGGGCGATAATCCGACGAACATCGCGCAGCATCTCCAGTTCAAGCGCGGAGACCTTGAGGCCGGGTTCCGCGCCGCCGATTTTATCGTCGAGCGCGAGTTCCATACCGCGATGGTGCATCAGGGCTATATCGAGCCTCACAACGCGGTCGGCATCTGGAACGCCGACGGACACGGAACGATCTACTGCTCGACGCAGGGTCCCTTCGAGGTCCGTTCGCTGAGCGCGCAGGTCCTCGGAGTTGCGGTCGGCAAGATCAAGGTTGTGCCGGCTGAGATCGGCGGCGGATTCGGCGGAAAAACCACCATCTATCTCGAACCGCTTTCATTGCTGCTCTCCAAGCATACCGGCCGCCCGGTGAAGCTCGTGATGACGCGCTCGGAAGTTCTGCGCGCATCGGGCCCTACGTCGGGATCGACGATCAAGATCAAAATGGGATGCACCCGCGACGGGCGTATCACCGCCGCGCAGTGTTGGCTCGCCTACGAAGCAGGCGCTTTTCCGGGATCGGCAGTGGGGGCGGGCTCGATGACGATTCTGGCTCCCTATGCGATTGAAAACGTGCTCGTGGACGGATACGACGTCGTCGTGAATCGTCCGAAGACGGCGGCGTATCGCGCGCCCGGCGCGACCAATGCCGCGTTCGCTATCGAGACCGTTGTCGACGAACTCGCCGAAAAATGCGGTATCGACCCGCTCGACTTTCGCGTCCCGAACGGAGCAAAAGAAGGCAGTCCGCAGCTCATCGGACCGCCCTACAGGCGCATCGGATACATCGAGACGGTCGAAGCGCTCAAGAACAGCCCGCACTACAAGAGCACGCTCACGGGGCCGAATCGCGGACGCGGCGTCGCGACGGGATTCTGGTTCAACGCCGGGATGCAGTCCTCGGCGGTCGTCAACATCCACAGCGACGGAACGGCCAGCGTCGTGACGGGTTCGCCGGATATCGGCGGATCGCGCGCCTCGATGGCGATGATCACGGCCGAGGTGCTCGGGCTGCCGATCACCGACGTGCGCCCGCTCGTCACCGATACCGACTCGATCGGCCAGTGCGACGTAACCGGCGGCAGCCGAGTCACTTTCGCAACTGGTACTGCAGTATACGAGGCGGCTCAGGATGCCGCACGGCAGCTCAGGGAACGCGCGGCAAAGGTGTGGGAAAAGAAGCCCGAGGAAGTCGAATTACGCGATGGGACGTTGCACGCGAAGGACGGAAGCGTCTCGCCGATGTCGATAAAGCAACTCGCCGGTCGTCTCGCTCGCACGGGCGGACCCGTATCGGGGCGCGCCAGCGTCAACGCGCGCGGCGTCGGTCCCGCGTTCGCGGCAACCTGCGTCGATGTTGAAATCGATCCGGATACCGGCAAGGTTCAGATCCTGCGATGTACTGTTGCGCAGGATGCCGGCAGGGCGATTCATCCGAGCTACGTCGAGGGGCAGTTGCAGGGCGGTACCGCGCAAGGTCTCGGATGGGCGCTTAACGAAGAATACGTATACGACGCGCAGGGGCATCTGCGTAACACGGGATTCCTCGATTATCGGATTCCGACGTGTCTCGATCTGCCGATGATCGAAACGATCGTGGTCGAAGTGCCGAACCCGGGCCATCCGCTGGGGGTTCGCGGCGTCGGCGAGGTCTCGATTGTGCCGCCACCGGCTGCGGTAGCCAACGCGATCTATCGCGCGACGGGCATCCGAATGACGGAGCTTCCGATGTCGCCGCCGCGCGTGTTGAAGGCCATTCTGAAACAAGGTCGCGCAAAGGAAGTCCATTCGGCGGCAGCTCGCTGATTCGAGCTTTTCAGGGGCCGGGCCGTTATCGGTCCGGCCCCACTTTTTCGATGGCAACCGTAATTGTTCCATCTTTGCTGAGGAAACTAACCGGCGGACGCGAGTGCGTCGAGGTGACGGCCAAAAACATTCGCGAGGTCGTGGCCGACCTCGATCGCCAGTTTCCTGGATTCGCGGCGCATCTGCTCGACAACGGAGATATCAAAGGCTCGATAGCGGTCTCAATTGACGGAGAGATGGGAACCGGCGGGGTGCTCGACCCGGTACGTCCTGACAGCGAGATCTATTTTTTGCCCGCGATTGGCGGCGGGCGCTAATCAGCGTTCACACGCCAAATGGCTCATAAACAAGCCTGTGGGCGAATTTTCGCGCTTTTCGTTGCAACGTGAAGGTACTTAAGTAGAATACGTTAGCCGGTCGGGGTTTGCCCCCCTTTTCCCGGGCGGCTATGGGCCGGGCGGAGCGATCCGTCCGGCCCGGTTTTTTACCGGCGCGAAAAAAAGAGCCACGCTCGAATCGAACGCGGCTCCTGAATCTGCGCGGCAAAATTTTCAGGACATGAAAACTTCGCGGACGTGGTTGACGTCGTTGTATTCGCGCACCTGCGCGATTTTGTCGCCGTCGAAGCGGAGGTAGAAGTGATAGCGGTTTGCGTATTTCTTTCCGTTCGCAGCGACGGCTTCTGATTCAGCCTGGACCGCGACGTGAGGCCCTTCGCTGATCGTGGTGTGAAATTTCATCTTCAGGCCGGTCGGAAACATCGCCTTGAGCGTGGCCGGCATCGATTGCACAAACAGCGCCTTGCCGCGAATCGGCTGGATACCTGGCAGGCGCCCCATCATCTCGAACTCGAAATTGTCGGTGATAAGCGGCGCGATAGCTGCGGGATCAGGATTTTCCAGCGTGCGTAGGAACGCCAGCGCTTTTTCCTTCTGTTCGGCTGCGGTCATAAAAAACTTCTCCCGGCGTATTGCGAATCAGTCTCTCAGCGCAAAACAAGTACCGAGCACGGCGCTTGACGCACGATTTTCTCGGTTACGCTGCCGATCAGCAGATGTTCGGGGCCGGTGCGTCCGTGCGTCGCCATCACAATGAGATCGACTTGCTTGTCGCGTCCGTACTCGACGATTTTGGGAACGGGCGGTCCGACCGTGGTGGCGGTGATCACCTTTGCCGAATCTCCCATGTCCGTTTTCTTGATACGGCGAAGCTCCTCCTCGGCCTGCTCGGTCATCGCGGCTTCGCGGACCGATTCCAGCGAGCGCTCGGCGGAAGTGGCCAAAGGAAGGGGGATAAACGTGTGATGGGGCACGACCACATGAAGCACATGAAGCTCAGCGTTGGTCTCGCGCGCAAGCTCCCATGCGCCGCCCAAAGCTTTCATCGAGGCCTCGGAAAAATCCACGGGCGCGAGGATCTTCTTGATGTTGTTAATCATTTCTGCCTCCAGGACTTCTCTCGATTATCACGCGATTTAAGCGCTTAGCAACAAGCTTCGGTTCTGTGCAATTATCCGAAACTCGATGTGTTCCACGACGGGTAAGCTCAGAGGCATACGATGAAAGCGACAGTCTTCCACGGGCCGCGCGACGTTCGGGTTGAAACCGTGTCCGACCCTAAAATCAACGCTCCAACCGATGCGATCGTTCGCATCACGCGCGCCGCGATATGCGGCTCGGACCTCCATTGCTATCACGGACGCGATCAGGCGGCTCCCGGATTCGTATTTGGCCACGAGGGCGTCGGAGTGGTCGAAGAGGTCGGCTCCGGCGTCACGCGAATCCGCAAGGGGCAGCGGGTCGTTATCGCCTGTGTGGTTTCGTGCGGCGATTGTTTTTTCTGTCGCCGTGGACAACCGTCGCAGTGCGTCGAGACGGGCGCTCCCGTATTCGGTTTTGGAAAGAATTACGCGGGCAAGTTCGGCGATATCGGCGGATGCCAGGCGCAGGCGGTCACGGTGCCGTGTGCTGATTACACGTGCTATCCGCTGCCTGATGAGATCGACGACGACCGCGCGGTGTTCCTGGCCGACATCCTGCCTACGAGCTTTTTCGGCGCGCTTAACGGCGATATCCGCCCAGGAGATACCGTCGCGGTTCTCGGATGCGGTCCGGTCGGTCTGTGCGCCGTGATGAGCGCAGGCCTGTTCGGACCGGCGGAGATCATCGCGATCGACAGCATCCCGTATCGCCTCGAACTGGCGAAAAAGATGGGCGCAACGCCAGTCACGATCGCGGAAGCAACTCAAAAAATCCTGGACAAAACCAACGGACGCGGCGCTGACGTTGTGATCGAGGCGGTCGGGTCCGTCCCCTCGATGGATGCGGCGTTTGGCTACGTTCGCGGCGGCGGAACGATTTCCGTCATCGGCGTGGTTGGCGCCGTGACTTACGCGTTCCCGATGGGCCTCGCGTTCATGAAAGACCTGACGCTGCGGGTCGGCCTCGCGCACATGCGCAACAACATCCCGCACCTCGCGCGCCTGGTCGAAAAGGGCAGGATCGATCCGAAACCGCTCGTCAGCCACGTCCTGCCGCTTTCCGAAACGCCGCGCGGCTATCAGATTTTTGACGCGCGTACCGAAGACGCCATCAAGGTCCTTATCAAGCCGTAGTTTCATTCGAGAGGAGTCCAAAGAAATGGCCGCCGAGCTGATCAAAATTCGAGTTGAGGGCGAACTGGCGTATCTCGGACTCAACCGGCCCGAGAAACGCAATGCGATGAATAACGAGCTGATTCAGGAGATCCCGAAGGCGCTGCACGAGGTCGATCGTCGCGACGTCCGCGCGATCATCCTTTACGGCGAGGGCGCGGTTTTTTCCGCCGGCATCGATTTTTCGTCGCTTAGCTCGGAAACCGGCGCACGCGGCGGTGAAGGAAGCGGCCCGGACATCGTGATGTTTCGCCATTTTGTTCATCACTCGCAGATGGCTCTCGACGCGCTCGAGAGAATCGAGAAGCCCGTTATCGGCGCGTTGCACGGTTATGTCGGTGGACTCGGCCTCGAGCTGGCGCTCGCCTGCGATGCAAGATTCGCGGCGGCGGGCACCAAGCTCGGAATGCCCGAGGTCAGGCTCGGTCTCGTTCCGGATGTCGGCGGCACCACGCGACTGACGCGGACGGTCGGCTACGCGATGGCCAAGGAGTTGATCATGACGGCGCGGATGATCGACCCCGAGGAAGCGTCGGGTATAGGGCTGGTGAATCGCGCGGTTCCTTCCGGCGGGCACATCGCAGCCGCCGAAGACCTGGCGCGTGAGATGGCGCGCAATGCGCCGCTGGCAGTTGGACTGGCCAAACGGATCATCGATATCGGCCACAGCGTCGACAAATCGACGTTCCTGGATCTCGAGGTGCTCGCGCAGAGCTCGCTTTTCATGACCGAAGATTTCCGCGAAGGCGCGGCAGCTGCGGCTCAGCGACGGGATCCTAAATTCAAAGGGCGCTGACGCGGATTTCGAATGACGCCTCGAAGCGGGCGCCGGGCTGGAGCTCGATCATCCCGGCGTCGATCCCCCGCGCCGCGAGATTGAAGCAATCGGGAGCGGCCGTGTAGGGCTCGAACGCGACAACCTCGCGCCCGCGCGGCGCGTACACAACAAGCTCGCGAAAAGAGGTGTCCGCGCGAAGTTCGACCGCTGCGCCCACGGCGTGATCGATCAGCCGGGCGACGGGAGCGTCGTCCCCCACACGCGAAATAACCATCACGTCGTCGTAGCTGTTGCCGGCCAGCGCGATCGGCTCGCCGATATCCAGCTTGCTTGAAGCCGCTGAAATCTCTCCCGTCGGCAACATGCGCCGATCCAGACGCCAAAATCGCCGCGCGCACGCCTGGATTTGCATCCCATCTCGCGAGCCGCGGCTGTCCAGCGGAGCATGGAAATACGGATGGGCACCAAGAGCCATCGGCATAGCCGAAGCACCAGTATTTGTGACCGCGATTTTGCATCGCAGGCCGTTTCCTACTTCGTAATCGACCCCGAAGACGAACGGCCACGGCCATCCGAGACGAAAATCCGCGCTCTGCGAGGAATCGAACTCTGCGCGCACGTAAAACGGACCGCGCCGGGCAACCGTGAACGCGCGATCGTATATCAATCCGTGAATTGCGTTTCCGTGCTCGGGCTCGTTTATGGTCAGTTGATGGCCCTGCAATCGATAGGAGAATCTCCCGTCAGCGATTCGCCCGGCAAACGGAAACAAAATGGGGATGCCGCTGCGAAACGGATGCGCATGGAGCTCGCCGGCGTCGGCAGGGCCGGCTATGACATCAAGGGAACCGACTTTGTAGCTGAGGCAGTGAAATCCGAATTCGGGGAGAAACGTTGCGCGCTCCCCTTGAGCCTCGATACATACGATATCCACCAGGCGGCCTCACCAGGAAACAGTACTCCCGCGTTGAGAACGGGAGTGGGGCTCTGAAGCATTAATGATCTGTGAGAGACCGTGCGGATTCAACTCGCTCCGGCGTGATCACCGAAGCACGGGGAGTGGCGGGCCGTCGCTTTTTTCAAAGCGAAGGTCCGAGCGAGTCAGCCCGACGCGTTCAACCGCGGGCCGGATTGCCGGAACGGGAGTTGGTTCGAGCCTGCGCTTCGTTCACGCGAATCGCACGACCCTTGATTTCCCGACCGTTAAGCTTCTTGATCGCAGAATCGGCGGCCTCATCAGTCGCCATCTCGACGAAACCAAACCCGCGCGAGCGATTTGTCGCTCGGTCGATTATGACCTGTGCGCTGTCGACCTTCCCCGCTTCAGCAAACGCGTCCTGCAAATCCTGGTCGGTAACCGTCCATGCCAGATTTCCTACATACAACCGTCGACCCATCGGAAGTCTCTCCCTCGTGCCGTTAAACAGTCTCAGGGCGGCTGCTCGGATCCCGGCGTTTCAAGCAAATCGGATTGCCCCTTTTTTCTCCAAAACGGCATCGATCCCTGGGAAGCGGAGCAACGGCGCGCATTCGTGTACTCGTGCGAATTATATAGCACTGTCGCGTGCGTGAACCTAGAGTCACATAAGGATGTTCGACTTATTGTCGACAATGTTCTAATGACTGGGAAATCTCGCCTTCACCTGTTCCCTTTGGTGATTGGCGCTGAATTAAGCCTATTAATGGAGGAACACGCCAAATGATGCTAACTGACAGGGTGGCGCTCATCACGGCAGGCGCTGGAGTGGGTATCGGACGCGCGGTTGCAACCCGTTTCCTTGAGGAAGGCGCGCAGGTCGTCATCACCGACGCGCATCCAAAGCGCACCATCGAAACCGCCGCCGAATTGACCCGCAAATTCGGACGCGAAGTCCTTGGAATTCCGGTAGACGTAACACAGAAGAAACAAATCGAGGAGGCCGTAGTCGCGACGATTAAGAAGTTCGGGCGCATCGACATCCTCTTTAACAACGCCGGCATCAACAAGCTTGAGCCAATCTGGGAGTGCAAGGACGAGACCTGGGATCTCGTGATGAACGTATGCCTTCGCGGTACGTTCTGGGCGATGCGGGCGGTGTTGCCCCATATGCTCAAGCAGGGCAAAGGAGCGATAGTCAATATGGCTTCGGCCGCAGGATGGATCGCAGCGTCCGACGGCGAAGCACCCTACTGCGCGGCGAAGGCCGGCGTGATGGGTCTTACGCGAGCTGCCGCGGGAGAGATGGCCGGCAAGGGCGTGCGCGTCAACGCAATCGCGCCGAGCGTTATCTACAATCAGTTCCTGGAACGCATCTACCCGCCCGCGATGTTCGAAGCCTCGAAGAAACGTAATCCGATGGGACGGCTTGGCGAGCCGCGCGAGGTCGCAGATCTTGCTCTGTTCCTCGCCAGCGATATGTCTTCGTATATCACCGGCGAAGTAATCAGTATCAGCGGCGGGTCGATCATAGTGCCTTGATGAATGCCATATGTATCTCAACTGAGCATTGATGCAAGTCTATTTGATAGCCTTGTTCGCCGGCGGTTGATTGTGTATTGTGTCCGGTCGAATCGAAAATTTCTGGCGGGAGAATGCTGCTCGATGCCGCGCAAAGGCACTATCGCTTCGGTGAGTTCCGCGTTCCGCGAAGTACAAACGAAAGCCCGCGCATTACTCACCGGGTTGCAACGGGAAATTCGTTCGAAAGAAGACGACCTGCGGAGACTCAGAGATGAGGAAGCGCGACTCGCCGCGCTTCTCGGACGTTCGGAAGTCGCCGGATCGACACGTTCGAGAACGGCTTCTGCCGGTTCCGGGCGCATCAATTGGCGCATCGTGCTCGAACAGTTGCCCAGACAGTTCAAAGCTTCCGACGTTCGCGCCGTGCGCGGACTTAAGTTCAAGCGCCCGTCCGAGATTTTTGCGGCTATCACTCGCTGGATCGAAGCCGGCCTCGTCAAACGCAAAACGCGCGGCGCTTACGAAAAAGCCTGAGTCGATACTGCGCTTACTGCCAATTACGCGCTAAAATACGGTCCGGCTTATGAATTCCACGAACCGGACTAATCGCACTGATTTCTGCATATAGCCAGTGAAAGTTAAAACGATCCAGTGGCGCAACGATCGAGTCTATATGATCGATCAGCGTTTGCTTCCCACCCGCGAAGTCATCCGCGAATATCGCGACTATCGCGGAGTCGCTGATGCGATTCGCACGATGGTGATTCGCGGCGCACCGGCTATCGGAGTTGCGGCCGCGATGGGAGTCGCGCTCGGGATGCGCGGTGTCTCGGGCGCGCGCGCGAAGACGCGGTTCCGCCTCGTCGCTGAGACTTTGCGTGCAACAAGGCCGACAGCCGTTAATCTCGCCTGGGCGCTGGATCGAATGCAGCGACGTTTCAGCGAATGTTCGTCGCTCGACGAAGCAAAATTGTTTCGGCGGATGCGGGACGCAGCGATTGCGATCTACAACGATGACATCGCGATCAATCGAATGCTGGGGAGCAACGGCGCGCAGTTGATCGGCGTCAATCCGGCAACGGTTCTGACTCATTGCAACGCGGGCGCACTCGCGACCGCCGGATATGGGACCGCGCTGGGGGTCGTCCGTGCGATTCGCGAAGCGGGGAAAAAAGTCTCCGTATTCGCCGACGAAACAAGACCTTTTCTGCAGGGTTCGCGGCTCACGGCGTGGGAACTGCACAAGGAACGCATTCCGGTGACCGTCATCGCCGACAATATGGCCGCGACAGTACTGCGCAACGGCGGCATCGATTGCGTAATCGTCGGCACGGACAGGACGGCGGCGAACGGTGACGTCGCAAACAAGATTGGAACCTACCCGCTGGCGGTACTCGCACGACGCCACGGCGTTCCGTTTTACGTGGCGGCGCCAATGTCGTCGATCGATTTCGAATGCGCGACCGGCGCTGACATTCCGATCGAGCAGCGCCCGCCGACCGAGCTTACTCAGTTTGCCGGGAAGCAAATCACGCCGG
>DASPQU010000392.1:0-6929 GCA_035624805.1 Binataceae bacterium (SeqCode)
GCGAAGAGTCGCGTCCGCCCAGACCTCTATTTCTTTATCCCGCGAACGACGAATTGCGGAAGCACAAAAAGAAAGCGCCCCGCAGCAACCGATTCATCGATACCGGCGAGCCATCGCTCGATATCCGCTTCCGCGACGTTGTGCGAATCGCGCGCATAGCGTGAGAAGCTCGCCTTAAGCATGGGGAGCGAGCGTCCCACGGTGTCGGCCCCCGCGAGGATATCCACCTTCACATCGTCAAGATTCGCACCGCGAAACAGTCCGTGAAGCCGGCGTCCGATACGCGGCTCGTGCAACGCGATAGATTTGGCTGCGGTCAGGATTCGGTCGTTAAGCTCACGATTTTTCTCGCCGGTCTCGAGCGCGATCATCTCCCAATCGCTGTCGGCCGCGACGACCACGCCTCCGTGCGCTGCGACGCGCGCCATCTCCTGAACCGTGGCGGCGGCGGAATCGACATATTCGAGAACGTTCTTGCAAAACACGCGATCGAAGCTCGCATCGGGAAACGGCAGCGGGGGAAATCCGCTGCGGACGAACTTTACCGTGAGGCCCTGCTCACGAGCGCGCGCGCTCGATCGCTCGATAAATTCCGCGTTGATATCAACGCCCGTGACCTGACCCGAGGGACCCGCGCGCCGCGCGAGCTCCATGGTGGTATGAGCGGGGCCGGAGCCGACGTCGAGGACACGCATCCCCGGTTTCAAATCGAGGGGCTTGATAATCGGTTCGAGCGCGGGATGGAAAGCGAGGATCTGATCGTATGCGGTGACGCGGTCGGGTTCGATCTCGATCCAGTGCTGCTTGTAATAGGGTTCAGACATCGGCGGCGCCTCTCGAAGGGTTGTTATAGCAGAGAACTCGCGAATGATAGCGATCTTTGAATCCCTGTCCGCGCTCGCTTACGACAGCCCGTGCTCTTTCAGCAGGGCGGCCAGTCCGTCCTCGATGGCGACTTTCGGACGCCAACCGAGGACGTTCGCCGCTTCAGAGATGTCAGCAAGCGTGTCGCGCATATCGCCGGGACGCGATTCGCCGCGCACGATGGGCCCGCCGATCAACGCCGCGATTCGATTCACGCTGACATTGTGCCCGGCGCCGATATTGATCGCGCGACCGTCGCCGGTCGAAGCGTGCATCGCCATTATGTTCGCCTCGACCACGTCGCTGACGTGGGTGAAATCCCGCGTCTGCCCGCCGTCTCCGTGAATCGTGAGCGGCAGGCCGCGCTTGCGAGCCTCGATGAACGCGGCGATGACGGTGACGTAAGCGCCGTCGAACGTCATCCGCGGACCGTAGACGTTGAAATATCTGAGCGTCAGCGTCTGAAGGTCGAAAAACCGATGAAACATTCGCGTGTATTGCTCGCCCACGCTCTTTTGCAGCGCATAAGGATTGAGCGGATTCGGCGCCATCGTCTCGCGCAACGGCATCGCAGGCTGCATCCCGTAAACCGAAGACGACCCCGAATAGATGACGCGCCGGACGCCCGCGTCGCGCGACGCTACAAGAACGTTGAGCGTCCCGACCACGTTGGTCATATGAGTCCGCACGGGGTCCGCAATCGAGAGCGGAATACGCGGGAGCGCCGCCACGTGAAAGACAGTATCGACGCCATCGAATGCAGCGCGAATCGCGTCTGCGTCGCGGATATCGGCGGTTATCAGATCCGCCTTGGGATTCAGGTTTCCGCTTTTTCCGTTCTCGAAGTTGTCGAGGATACGAACCGGATAGCCGAGCGCGATCAGGGCGTCGACGAGATTCGACCCGATGAATCCCGCGCCTCCGGTGACAAGCAAAATCTGCTTATCGGAAGCTATCGCGGTCACGATGATGCCGCCGGTGCGCCTGCAGAGCAGCGCCGGAAACCAAATTGCGAGGGCTGATACACTGGGATAGGCTTGTTCGTTACACCGTGCGGAATTGGAACTAGGATGGCGACCGAAGCTTCAAGGATCAAGCTTCTGCGGAAATTGTTTGCCGAGCGGATACTCGTGCTCGACGGCGCTTTCGGCACCTACATTCAGGGACTGAACTTCGGTCCGGACGATTTCGGCGGCGCGCAATACGAAGGTTGCAACGAAAACGTGGTGCGCTCGCGTCCCGAGGCGATCGCCGCGATGCATCGAGCGTTCCTCGAAGTGGGCGCGGACATTATCGAGACGGCGACCTTCGGTTCCACGTCGATCGTGCTTGCCGAGTACGGCCTGGCGGACAAGGCTCGCGAGCTTAATCGCAGAGCAGCGGAAATCGCGTCCGCCGAGGCTCGCCGCGCATCGACGCCGGGAAAACCGCGCTTCGTGGCGGGATCGATGGGTCCGACGACGCGGACTATCTCGGTCACAGGCGGCGTGACGTTCGACGAGATGTCTGCTGCGTACGAGGAGCAGGCGATAGGTCTAATCGAGGGCGGCGCGGACTTTCTGCTGCTTGAAACTGTCCAGGATACGCTCAATTGCAAAGCGGGTCTCGCCGGAATCGATCGCGCAGCGCCGAGGCTCGGCGCTGCGATTCCCGTCGCTGTCTCGGGAACCATCGAGACGATGGGCACGCTGCTGGCCGGCCAGGATATAGAGGCGTTTTACGCGTCACTGGCGCATCGCGATCTGCTCTGGTTCGGGCTGAACTGCGCGACCGGACCCGACTTCATGACCGACCATCTGCGAACGCTGGCGTCGATATCGCGTTTCCCGGTTGGGGTTGTTCCCAACGCCGGTCTTCCCGACGAGGAAGGACGATACAACGAAACGCCCGAAATGCTGGCGGCCAAGCTCGCACGCTTTGCCGAAAACGGATGGCTGAACCTGGTCGGGGGATGCTGCGGTACAACGCCCGAGCACGTCCGGCTGCTTAATCTCGCGGTGAAAGGGCGCAAGCCGCGTACGACCGTTAAGGTTCCGCGCTCAGTGGTATCCGGAATCGAAGCGCTCGTGCTCGACGACGACACGCGTCCCGCGCTGGTCGGCGAGCGAACCAACGTGCTCGGCAGCCGCAAGTTCAAGCGCCTCATTGCTGAAGGCAAAATCGACGAGGCGAGTGAGATGGGCCGGACGCAGGTGCGCAAAGGCGCGCACATCCTCGACGTATGCGTTCAGGATCCCGATCGCGACGAGATGGCCGACGCGATCCGCGTAATCGAAACGCTGGGCAAGAAGGTAAAAGTCCCGCTGATGATCGATTCGACCGACGCGCGCGTCATCGAGCAGGCGCTCAAGCGCACGCCGGGCAAGTCGATAATCAACTCGGTCAATCTCGAAGACGGCGAGGAACGCTTCCGACGCGTGGCGCCGCTGGCGCGCGCATACGGCGCGGCGCTCGTCGTCGGATGTATCGACGACGACAAGCAGCAGGCGCAGGCGATTACGCGCGAGCGCAAGCTTGCGATCGCTGAGCGCTCGTATCGGCTGCTCACCGAGAACTATGGCGTCGAGCCCGAGGACATCATCTTCGATCCGCTGGTTTTTCCGATCGGCACCGGAGATCGCAACTACATCGGGTCGGGCGTCGAAACGATCGAGGGCATCAACGCGATCAAGCAGGTGCTGCCGCGATGTAAAACGATCCTGGGAATCTCGAACGTCTCCTTCGGCCTGCCCGAGGCGGGTCGCGAGGTGCTGAACTCGGTGATGCTCTATCACTGCGTGCAGGCGGGATTGGATCTCGCGATCGTCAACTCCGAGAAGCTCGAACATTACCATTCGATTCCCGAAGACGAACGACGCCTTGCCGAAGATCTCATCTGGTGGCGCGGCGAGGATCCCGTCGCCGCATTCGCCGCAAATTTCCGTGATCGCAAGGGCAAGGAGAGCGTCGGGCATCATGAATCGCTGCCGCTCGACGAGCGGCTCGCCTTCTACATCCTCGAAGGATCGAAGGACGGCCTGTTCGCCGACCTCGAAGAAGCGCTCCAGACTCGCCCGCCGCTGGAAATCATCAACGGGCCGTTGATGAAGGGGATGGACGAGGTCGGGCGTCTTTTCAACGCGAATCAGATGATAGTCGCAGAGGTGCTTCAGTCGGCCGAGGCGATGAAGGCCGCGGTCGCGTATTTGGAGCCGCGGATGGAGAAATCCGAGGCGCTCAATCGCGGCAAGATTCTACTCGCGACGGTCAAGGGCGATGTTCACGACATCGGAAAGAATCTCGTCGAGATCATCCTGAGCAACAACGGCTATCGCGTGGTCAATCTCGGCATCAAGGTGCCGCCCGAGGATCTGATCAAGGCTTACAACGAGCACAAACCTGACGCGATCGGACTGTCCGGGCTGCTCGTGAAGTCGGCGCAGATGATGGTTGCGACCGCACAGGACTTGAAGACGGCGGGCATCTCGTGTCCGATTCTGGTGGGAGGCGCTGCGCTGTCGAATCGTTTCACGCGGATGAAGATCGCACCCGCGTATGACGGACTCGTCGCTTACGCGAACGATGCGATGGCGGGGCTGGACCTGGCGCATCAAATCATGGATCGCGAGGGGCGCGTTACGCTGCAGACGCTGCTGAACGACGAGACCGAGCGGCTGCTCGCATCTGCGCCCCAGCCGACTAATGGCGCGGTCCAGCCGACGGCTCATCGATCGAACGTGCGGCACGATATCGAGATTCCACAGCCGCCCGATCTCAAGCTCCACGTCATTCGAGATTACGATCTCACGGAGATTTTCCGTTTCATCAACCCGGTGATGCTCTATACGCGCCATCTGGGATTGCGCAACGCGGAACAGGCATTCGCCGAGCGCGACCCGCGCGCGCTTGAATTGCGGGCCGCGGTGGAAGCCGTCGAAACCGAAATCCTGTCGCGCTCCGATATTCACGCGAATGCGATCTACAAGTTTTTCGCCGCGCGTTCCGACGGCGATCGAAACGTCGAGGTACTCACGCCGGATGGGTCGCGGGTTGTCGAGACGTTTCATTTTGGGCGGCAAAGCGTGCCTCCGTATCTCTCGCTCGCGGACTACGTCGAACCGCGCGGAACCGGTCGCAACGACTACATATGCATGTTCGTGACCACCGTCGGCACAGGAGTTCGCGCACTGGCCGAGGAATGGAAGAATCGCGGCGAATACTTGCGATCACACATATTGCAGGTGCTTGCGCTCGAAGGTGCGGAGGCATTCGCCGAGGTGCTCCATCGCAAGATTCGCCAGATGTGGGGTATCGGCGACCCGACCGATCTGGCAATCAAAGATCTATTCCAGGCGCACTACCAGGGCAGACGATACTCGCCGGGATATCCCGCCTGTCCGCGGCTGGAGGATCAGGCGCAGATCTTCAAATTGCTCGAGGTCGAGCGCAATCGTATCGGGGTTGAGCTGACGGAAGGATTCATGATGGATCCCGAAAGCTCTGTCAGTGCGATCGTGTTCCACCATCGCGACGCGAAGTATTTCAGCCTGTCGGCGGCGGACAGCGAACGGCTGGAGCACGAACTTCGCGACGCGCGCCCGACTACGTCGCCGCGCGATTAGCTCTCGCGATTCAGAAGGCGCGCTGCGGTTTGCCGGCGATCAGCGGCCCTGGCTGCGAAGCTCCCTCTCGGCGAGTTCGAGATCCGCGTCGACCATCATGTCGACAAGGCCCTGGAATTTCACCTTCGGTTCCCATCCCAGCAGGCGCCTGGCTTTCGAGTAGTCGCCGCACAGAACGTCGACTTCCGAGGGACGCATATGGCGCGGATCGATCTCGACGTGCTTTCGCCAGTCGAGTTTGAGGCGATCGAAAGCGAGTTCGAGAAATTCCTGCACGGAATGCATCTCACCGGTCGCGACTACATAGTCTTCAGGCTGGTCGCGCTGGAGCATCATCCACATCGCCTGCACGTAGTCGCCCGCGAAGCCCCAATCGCGGCGCGCATCGAGATTGCCGAGCCCGAGCTTCTGCTGGAGGCCGATCTTGATACGCCCGGCGCTGCGAGTGATCTTGCGCGTGACGAAATTCTCACCACGCCGGGGAGATTCGTGATTGAAGAGAATCCCGTTCACTGCAAACAGCCCGTATGCTTCGCGATAGTTGACGGTCTGCAGATGCGCGTACACTTTGGCGCACGCATAGGGGCTGCGCGGATGAAACGGCGTCGTCTCGCTCTGAGGCACTTCCGTGACTTTGCCGAACATCTCGGAGGAACCGGCCTGATAGAGCTTCACCGCGCGGTCGTGACGCTTGTTGTGATCGCGAACCGCTTCGAGCAGGCGCAGCGCGCCCAATCCGACGACGTCGGCAGTGTATTCTGGTTGATCAAATGAGATGCGGACGTGCGATTGCGCCGCGAGATTGTAAACCTCCTCGGGACGCACCTGCTCGATGATCCTGCGCAGTCCCGTGCCGTCGCCCATGTCACCGTAGTGGAGCTGGAGGCCGTTGCCGGGAACGTCGTAACCCTTGCGGAGATGGTCGATCCGGCCAGTCGCGAAGCTGGAGCTGCGGCGCACGATCCCGTGGACTTCGTAACCCTTACCCAGGAGAAATTCCGCGAGATAGGAACCGTCCTGTCCCGTAACACCGGTAATAAGTGCGACTTTAGCCACGCCGCTTTTTCTCCTCGGCAAATCCTTGCGCCGACGCTTCAGGCGTCGAACGAGTCTGGCGAATATAACATGTTGTAAGGGGGCAGACACACGCGCCGCGGAATGCAAACCAACGGAAAAAAGAAGGGCGCGGTCTTTCGTCCGCGCCCTCGCGAAGCCGCATCCGGCTTGGATTTCTCAATCGCCTGGAATCAATCTATGCGAGTCGCTGTCGAAATGCTGGGTCGAAAATTCGTATAGTTCGGCGTCTTCGACAGCTTCCATTTGATGGACGAGCCCGGGCGCAACGTCCATGCATTCGCCCGCCTTCATCTCGAACTCCTCAATCGTTTCAGACTGCGGAGAGCTCTTGATGCGAATCTTGAGCCGTCCGGCGCGCAGAAAAAACGATTCGGTCTTGAGCTTGTG